>CAKZZJ010000171.1 GCA_937885165.1 uncultured Caryophanales bacterium | reverse complement strand
GTAATAAATGCAGAAGAAGTTATTCTAAAAATTTAAGAAAATATATTGAAGAACCTAATAACTTTGAAGAATAGTGGGAGTACAAATTCCCACCTTTTTATTTTAGGTACTTTTCTTTTGTCAAAATGTATGTTATATTTTATTTAGCAATTGAGAATCTTGATTGCCTTATATAACGTGATATTTTGCGTATATATGACAAAATGTCGCTCCATAGAGGTTTAAACTCGCACACTTTGATTATCAGAGAGTGCGTTTTTCTTTATATAAAACAAGTTCATAGTATTTGATATTATGGGCTTTTTCTTATGTTAGGAGGTGTATTTTTTGAAAACGACCATAGAAAGTTTAATATTCCCTAGCGAATTGAAAAATAAGTTAAATATGAAAGTTGGCAAAAGTAATTTAGATATTAGCTTTATTAATGGACATATTATCAATATTGATAAAACTAATTTAAGTATTACAGAGCCACACAAAATTATAGTTAATAATAAAATTAATACTCTTATTGCTTATGTTTATGATAATAATGATAAAATATACTTACCTAATCATAATGCTATCATATCTATAACTAAGTTTATTAGTATTCTTAATGATATGAATAAGTGTAAAAACAATGATTAACAATAGTTATAAACTGATAAAAAGTAGAATACTTTTAATATTTGCACAATTTACTTCCTGCTTTTTGCACGGTTTACTTCCTAGACATTGCCTAGTCAATATGTTAAAGTATGTATCGTAGATGGTATTTCTACGAATACATTTTTAATAATTGCTAGATTATTGCAAGAATTTTGCAGTTTTTTTGCAAGAAATTTGCAAGAATTTTGCATAGACTTTGCAGTGTCAAGATGTTAAACTATGTATCGTAGAGATTATACTCTACAATATTATTAACTAGCTAATTATTTTTTGAAACGTGAGGGAAAAATATCTCTTGCGTTTTTTCGTGTTGATGAAAGGAGTGATGATTTTGAAAGAACCAAAGAAAATAATAGCAGGTTTATATCCTAGAGTTTCAACTGAGGATCAATCAAGATTTGGTCATAGCTTAGATGAGCAAGAAGAAAAACTAAAACAACTATGTAATTTTAAGGATTATGAAATTTATAAAGTATATCGTGAAGAAGGTGTTTCAGCAAAGAATATGGAAAGACCTAGATTCAAAGAAATGATACAAGATATGAAAGATGGAAAAATTAATAAAATAGTTGTTTATAAGTTAGATAGACTTACTCGTTCAATAAAAGATTTAGAAAATATTTGTACTATGCTTGAAGAATATGATTGTAGTTTAGAAAGTGTTGCTGAAGATATAAATACAGATACAGCAAATGGTAAATTCTTTATAAGAATGCTAACAATATTAGCACAACTAGAAATAGAAAGAACAAGTGAAAGAACTAAATTTGGTTTAGTAGGTGCCGCTAAAAAAGGACATTTAAGTGGACGCCCACCAGTTGGTTATAGAAAAGTTGCTAAAGATAAAGGAATATTTATTGATGAAGTACAAGCAGATGTTGTAAGAAGAATATTTAAATTATATTTAGATGGTTTAGCTGTTAATTCTATTTGTAAACTATTTAATGACGAAGAAGTTTTAAATAGAAAATGGCCTACTACAACAGTAGATAAAATATTATCTAATCAACTTTATATTGGTAATATGGAATATGGAAAAAGAACTGATGGCGATATTCAAATATTTGAAGATGTTGTACCAGCAATTATAGATAAAACAACATTTGAAATGGTTCAAAAAAGAAAAGAGAAAAATTTAAAGAACTATACAAGAAAACTTACTTATATTTTTATGCAAAAGATTAGATGTCCTAGATGCAATAAAATTATGGGTGGATGTTCTAGTACAAGCAAAGATAATACTAAACATTTATACTACAAATGTGCTAGTTGTAAAATGAGAATTAACGAAAAAAGGATTGAAAAACCATTAATGAAATTTTTAAATGATATGTTAGATTTTTTCTTAATTATTGATAATTCTTTTAAACCTACTCTAAATAGAGATACAAAAAATGATATTAAAAAATATCAAAAAATAGAAAGTGATTTAAAAGAAAAAGAAACAAGAATTAAGAAAGCATTTGTTGATGGAATAATAGAACCTACTACACTACAAACAGAATTAAAAGAAATTGAACGAGAATTAAATCATGCTAAAAATAAAATAATTGAATTACAAAAATTAGATGAAACTTTAGATATTAAACAAGATATGGAAACAGTATTTAATCTAAAAGAAATTGAAAAAATGAAAGCAAAATCAGACTATGTAAAGAAAAATAATTTGTGGAATAAATTATCAAAAGAACAAAAACAATATTTAATAAACAAATATGTTGATGAAATAGAAATAGATATTGATAAAGATTATAATGTATCAATTTTAAATATTTTATTTAACAAAAATGAAATAGAAAATATAGGATATATGTTTAGAACTGATTGCTTTGATATGATAATTAATGTGGAAAATAGAGATATTATTTTATCTAATTATAAGAATGAAAATCAAAAACAAAGTTATATATCTACATTAAGAAACTTTTATAAAATTAAAGAAACAGAGATTGTTGGAGAATTATTTGATATAAAAAGTTTTAATAAAAATGAAATTATTCAGATAATTCCACACGAAAAAGAGAATAAATTTGAAAAGAATAAATTTACAATATTACAAATTGGAGCATAAAAAATTGCTTCAATTTTTATTTGAGGGGGTTGATAATATGAATTATTTTTTTAAATATTTAATACCACAACTAATGGAATATTTTAATAATGATAAGGAATTATTATTAGAATTTTTACCTAAAATTATAGGTACTAAATATAAAAATGATATAGAAATTTTTATGAAAGAAGATGAAATAATTGATACAAAAATTAAAAAAATATAGATAAAAATAATTAATATGCTAGTTAGTAACAAAAAGTCCAAAAATAGATAAATTTACATTTGTTAATACAATTGTATATACAAAATTTTCCTTATTTTTCAAGGAATTTGCTATAAAAATAGTTAATTTGTAATACAAAAAATCAAAATTGTATTACATTTCGCAAGTGCGAAATGTGTTCTGGTGCATGAACGAGGTTGAAAATCTCCTTATTTTATAAGGAATTTGAAACTTCGTGGTGCATTCACATATCCTGTTATTTTATTTTCTATATAAAAAACAATAAAAATAGAAATGGAGGTATTAATGGAAAGTTTAAGATTATCAGAAAGAGACATTAAATTATTAAATAAATTTATGGAAGAAAATAATATTAAGAACAAGTCAGAAGCTATTAGACAATGTATTAAAAAAAGTGCAACACAAATGGAATTAAATAATTTTATGTTTGATATAAATAATAAAATGAATAGATTAATTCATAATCAATTTTTAACAAAAAAAATTACTCGAACAATTTTTTGTTAATATGAGATTTAGTATAAATACTGATCCTAATTCATGTGAAACTTTAGAAGAATTTAATGATAGATTTGATAAATATAAAAATAATTTTTTAAATTAAATTTTTAAAGTATGCTGACATAAAACTGATATTGCGGTATATTATAATTAAGAAAACTTTAGGAGGAAAAATGACTGAAGCAGATAAAAAAATTATTGGAAATAAAAAACATTTATATGACGAAACTATTGAATATGATGAATCAAATCTTCCACAAGAATTGAAAAATTATATTGCCGAATTAAAAGAATATGATAAGAAAAAAGATTGGCTAAGTTATGATTTAAAATTTGATGAGTTTGAAATGAGAACTAGAGCATATTTAAGAGAAAGAAAAATAACAGAATATGATCATAAAAAAATATGTGCCAAATATGGATGGCTCTATGATGTTGAAGTTTAAAAAGAGATGTTGTATACATTTGTATTTGTATATAACATCTCTTTTTTTTACTCTCTACCACACAACCAATCTAGTGAAATTTTATAATTTTTACAAATTTGATAAGCAAATGCAGTTAATATTAATGTCTTCCCTGTTTCATATGCAGATATAGTTGAAGATGTAGTATTAAGTTCACTTGCCAATTTACGAAGTGATAAATTATTATCTTCTCTAATCTTTTTAATTCTCAGACCAATTTCTTTTTTATTTAGAGATTTAATTTGAACTATGTTTTTATTTGTTTTGTTATTTGATAAACCTAGTACATAATCCATTGAAACACCATAGTAATTACATAAAGTATTTAAATGTGATAAAGGAATTATTTTTGTCCCTGTTTCCCAAGAAGAATAAGTTCTCTGATGAACACCAATAATTTCTGCAATATCTTTTTGATATAGATCTTTATATTCTCTTAAATTGAATAAATTATTATTCATGAGTACATCACCTAATAATAATTTTCCCATTAAAAGAAAGAATATTATTTCTATGGCTACAAATACGAGCAATTATGTTATAATGTTTTTTGTAAGTTTAGGTTTAAGAAGGAGCTAAAATTTATGAAAAATATTATTAAAACTAAAAAAGATTCAAAGGAAGTAGCAACATTAATTTCAAATACTATGGAAAGAGATTTATCTAAAATTCAAGAAATATTAGATTTTGATTTAGATGAATTAATTCAAATTATAGGAAGATTAGATGAAAAACAACAAGATGAAGTTTATAGTATTATGATAAATAATGAGTTAGAAAAACTTAAATCAATTACTATAGAACAATTTAATAGTATTAAAAGAGATGTAGATGAAATAACAGATTATTATTCAAGTAAAAAGGAAGAATTTGATGTTGTTATTGAAGAAGGAGATACTGTTGCTAATGATATTTTATTTAAAGTTATTGGAAAAAATAATAGAAAAATATCATTGCCAATAGATATTTCCATCATCAAAAATTATTGTTTTTCTACTGAACTAAAAGAAGAACAATTTTATGATGCACTTATGTGGATTACTTTAAGATATGTAGCAATATCTAGGTGTCTTCTTTGGAAAAAATCTGAAGAAGAATATGAAAAGAATAAAGAAGTAAATAATGATTAGGTAGTAATAGTAGTACCCTAAACTTACAAAAAAGTATTATAATTATTCTGAATAAGGGTGATAGTATGATTTATATAACTGGTGATACTCATAGAGAATTTACAAAAATATTATTTTTAGTTTTTCAAAATAAAACAACATATGATGATGTAATAATTATTTTAGGTGATGTTGGGATAAACTATTATGATGAGAAAATTGATAATCAACTAAAAGATCAATTGACCAAAGTTCCAATTACTTTCTTTTGCATTCATGGTAATCATGAAAAAAGACCACAAACAATTAAATCTTATAAAGAAAAAATATATAAAGACGGAACAGTATTTTATGAAGAAAAATATCCTAACCTTCTCTTTGCAAAAGATGGTGAAATATATAATTTTAACAATAAAAAAGTATTAGTTATTGGTGGAGCTTATAGTGTAGATAAGGAAATACGATTAGCACGTGGATATGGTTGGTGGGAAGATGAACAACCAAGCGAAGAAGTGAAAAATAAAATATTAAAGAAAATTAAGAATAATAAAGATATAGATATTGTATTATCACATACTTGCCCTTATAAATACTTACCTCGTGAAGTTTTTCTATCAGGTATAGATCAATCTAAAGTTGATTATAGTACTGAATATTTTTTAGATGAAATTGAACAAAAGTTAAATTATAAAAAGTGGTATTGTGGGCATTTTCATACTGATAAAATAATCGATAAAATAGAATTCTTATTTGAAAATGTTAATGATTTAGAATAAAAACAAATAGATTTATTAAGATCAGAATATAGTAATCTTCCGATTAGCAAGTCAATTAAAAAAAAGACTAAGTTTTATGATATAATTAAATATGAAAGAAACAGATAAATGGTAATTTATCAAATGGAGGATGTATGAAAAAAATTATTTTATTAATTTTAATCTTTGTTATGATAATAGGTGGGATTACTTTGTGTTACAATAGTAAAACAAAAAATAAATCAAATGATACAGATAAAAATAAAGTAACAAATTTGATTGAAGTAAAAGGAAATGATTATACAATAAAGGATGATTTAAAGCACTATGACGATATTGAAACAAAAAAAATTATTGAAGTAAAGACTAATTTAGATTTTTCACATTCTTTATCATCAATAGAAAAAATGATTTCACTAGCAGATAATGTTATAGAATTTGTAGTAGAAGATTTAAATTATAAGTTTATTGATGGTACAGGATATACTATTTATAATATTAAGATCACAAAGGCGTTTGCTGGTAGTCTACAAGAAGGAGATAAGATTTCGCTTCTCCAATATGGAGGAATATTTACCATAGAAGATGAAATAAATTATTGGCATGATGAAATTAAATTTAGTAATTTAACGGAAGAAGAGAAAAATAATACGCTTATTGTTTCACGAGCAGAAGAATGTGTTGATTATCATAAAGGCGATAATTTTGTAGCATTTATAAGTAAGGTAAATTTAATAGATGGAGCGTATTCTACTTTGAATTGTGGTGAGGGAGTTTTTTATTATCAAGATAAAGATAAATTAGTTAGATACTCTAAAAAAAATTATGAAAATAATGAAATCACATATGATGAATTGGTAGAGATTACAAAAGATATATCAAAAAAATAATAATTTTAGTCATTGTTGATAATAACATAAAGCCAGAAACAAGAATTAATAAATTACAATTTATCAATTAGATCAGAATATTATGATATTCCGATTGTTACTTCACACTCTGCTCTATTAAAAAATATCCAAAGCTTGTGATTTATTTGTAAAAATGTCCGCTTTTTAATTAAAGTTTTTTAGTAAAAATGTCCTATTAGAAAATCAAGTATATAATACTAGTATATCTCTGTTTTTTAGTGAAAATGTCCTATTGAAATTTGCTAATAGAGTGATATAATATTTTTCGTTACTTGGGGGATATGGCAACACTGAGGAGTGACCAGAGCATCAAGTAATGGTTATACGAAAAAGAAAGAAAAATTATTAGTAAATAGTTTAATTTCTTTTTTATTTTTCTTTCTTTTTTCGGTAACCTAAAAGCGATAAACCTTTAAAGTAAAACTTAATAAAATTATCTTAACATCATATTCATCTTCCAAGGATGATTATCTTTTGGTTTATGACCTTTTGGTTTGGTTTCTGTTGTTTTTAAAGCTTCTTTTGGCTTTTCAAATGTTTTTGGTTTTAACTTCTCTACTTTTAATAACGAATATATTTTATCTTCAATTAAACAATATAATTCTTTATCATATGCATTAATTACTATACATTCTGTTCCTTTTACATAAGAAGTCACTTCGCCTGTTTCCATATTTATTGGTAGATAGTATTCATTAAAATATTTAATTGAAGAAGCATTGTCTATGGTTCTTTTAATCCTAATTGAAATAATTATATTTAATTCAGAAATGGTGAATGTATTTTTGCGCATCATATTTTTATTAGGATTAATTTCATGTGCAAATCTTTTATTCATTTTGGGGATAAATATTTCTTTTAAATATTTATTTGCTTCTTCAATTGTTGTGATATTATTATGAATTAATTCAGCTTTTAATCGATTTTTAAAAACCCCATTTTCTCGTTCAACATTTGGTTTAAATAAAGGATTACTAGAACATTCTAATATTATTTCTAAATCCTCACACATTCTTCCAAATTGAGTTACATTGAGGTTAGTTTTTGAACTTTTTGCATTATTTACAGAAAATGAACTTCTTTTGTCGGTTTTTATTTTCTTTGGAATACCATAGTTTAATGTCATATTCATAAGTAAAATCATATAAGCTGATGTGGTTTCTTCATAATCAAAATAACCATCAATAATAGTATTTGTAGCTTTATCTACTGCAAGATGTAAGGCTGTTTCCTGAGTTCCAAACCAAATCCAAAATGTTGCATCCATTTGAATTTCTTCTCCAAATGAAAAATGCAAAATTGATTTTCTAATATGTCGTGCTTTTTCTTCCTCCAATCTTTCTTTAAAAAGATCTTCTTGTTCGGTAGTAATAGTTTTTTCTTTGATTGCATTTCTCATATTTTCATTATATAATCTAACTGTTTTATGTTGAGCGATGGGTGATATAATTTCGTAATCTTTAAATATGGTAAACATTGCTGAATAGGAAATACCAAATTTAAAACCTCGCTCTTCATAATAATGTTCAAAATTATAATATGAATAATTATTGAGATAGTCTTCTACAATTTTATTAGCAAGATCTTGTGAAATTTTTTTTTGACTTACTTTACCACGATTTTTATGGATAAATCCTAACTCACCTTCAGATTTAAACAATTTGATAAGTCTTCTAACTTGTCTGTCTGTTATATGTAAAAGTGATGCTGCTTCTTTTTGGGTTATTTCTTTATTTATAACCTTATTAACTATTTCTACTTTTTTGGCTTCGCTTTTTGTTAATTCTAACATATAAATATATCTCCTTTCTAGAAGGTATATTATAGGACATTTTTATTAAAAATTTTTAAAAAATTCACCCATGATTTTATAGGGTGATTTTAATAGGACATTTTTACTAAAAAACTTTAATTAAAAAGCGGACATTTTCACTAAAAAGTCACAGTTTTGTGTAGATTTTACTATAG
>CAKZZJ010000170.1 GCA_937885165.1 uncultured Caryophanales bacterium | reverse complement strand
CCAAACCCATCCATTATTATTAAAGCAACTGTTTTTTTCATATTATTCAATCCTTCCAAAATATTTTAATAAATAATAATTATTTACAGAATTAGCGCCTATCCATTTTATCATAGCGCTATCTTCTTCAGCATAAATACCGCCGTTATTCCAGCCTTTTTTATAATCCCAAAGCCCAAATGATGCGATAGAATCAACTAGATAATCAAGTTCAATATCCCTATATTCATCTAGTTTATCGTTCTTTAGATAAATTATATCTAGTGGATGTAATTTATCATCATCAAAAATCATTGATAAATTATTTAATGCATCAATAGCTAATTTATTTTCTAATTTATCTTTATATTCATCAAATAATTTAATATTTTTAATTGAATTTAAAAATGAATCAACACTAATTAGTTCATATTTAGTAGGGTTATTATTATTCAAATAATAATTTATAAGTTTTAAAGACATACTATAAGCTTTTTTATAATAAGCTTTGGTTTCTTTAAAGAATAATAATGTATATCCTAATATCGCTAATGTAGGATGCATACCGAATAATTTTTTATTTTTATCATTATATTCAAATATATCACTATGTGCATAATTATTATTTTCTATCGTATTTGGATTCCAAAATAAGCCATCAGGCTCTATTCTATTATATAAATAATTAGCAGCATGATTGATTATAGAATCATATAATTCATTTTTATCTTTAGAACTAAAACCTGCAATATATATTATTCTAAATGCTTCATATACTTGAAATACACTTGAATTAGGATTGTAATTATCTATATATAGATCATTTCCAAATCCACCATCTTTATTTTCATATATCATTAATGCATCCAAAATAAATTCTTTAGGAAGACTACCATCAATAATATTATAAAGACATACATCTATATCTCTTGCCTTTAAAGACATCTCTTTTGCAATTGTATTTTCTTTTACTTTTGTTAATAACTTCATAAGATTGCTCCTAGTTATTTATTTTACAATATTTTTGGCTAAATTAAAATAAATATATGAAATTTATCTAAAATATTTTATAATATTTTATATAAAAGTCGAGGAAGTGTTTTTATGTTTGCAGAAATGACTAACTATTATTTTTTAAATGATATATTAGAAAAATTACCTAATAGTGTAGAAGAAAAAAAAGAAATCTCTAAAGATTTAATTTTTAATTTTGCAAATTTTAATACTACTTCTTGGTTTTATAAAGGCTATAAAATTAAAAAAGACAAATATAAATTATATAAAAAATTAGAAAGTGAAAACTTTGATTTATTTTTTATCAATTTACTCTCAGAATTGTCAATCAGACTTACTGATGATGATTTAAATTATGAAAGACTAATATTTTTATATGGTATTTATACAAATCATTTATTAATGACGAAATTAAAATCATATATTTTGTCTCTTAAATCTTCTACTACTAATTTATATGAAGCATATAATATGATTGATTATTATTTAGCAAATAAATATGAAGATATAAATTTAAAAGAAGTTGATTTAAGAAATAGATTTGAAGATGGATTTAATTATTATGAGTATCAAGATAATTTATTACATAATCCTCTTTTAGTAACCTATAATATGTTTTTATCTAAAGAATATCTTAGAAAATCATATAAAAAGAAGGCTAGATTTTTTGAATTATATGGTGATTCAAAATTTGGTTTTAGAAAGAAATTATTTAGATTTATATCAATATTCTATAAAAATGTTATGTCACCACATTACTTCTATAAAGATAAGATAGATACTAAGATACTTAATATTCCTAAATTAAATTATGATATCGGTGAAAAAAAACATAATCTTAATCTTATAGAATTTATTGATGAATTAGAAAAAGAAGCAATTAAGACTATTGAAGGAATAAATGATTATCTTTTTAATAATAATGATAAAAAAATAAGAAAGATATTTAATATTCCAAAAGAAAGAAAAATGTAACATTTTATTAAGTTTATCTAAAATATGCATAATTTATGGATTAATAACAATTATATGAAAAGAAAAAGAGAGGCTTGAAGCCTCTTATTAAATGTCATAAAAGATTTATAATCTTTAGACATTTCTTTTTTTATATATAGCATATAATTTATCTAATTCGAAATGTTGTCTTTCTTTTTCTGTCAGGATAGATAAAACTATATCATTTAGATCAATTAATACCCATTCAGTATTTTCACCTTCGATATTTCTGATTTTATATTCAGTATCTGAAATTAAATCTTCAAGATATGATATGACACCAGATGCCTGACGTGTACTTGTGACTGTAGCTAAAAATATTGAATCAAAAAATGGTGATGCACCATCAAGATCATATTTGACTATATCTTTCGCTTTAGCCTTATTTAATGCTTCAATTACTATTTCTTCTAATTTCATAATCCTAATTTCCTCTTATATTCATTAAATACTTCTATCTCAATTGGATGAACTTCATCGCCTCTTTTTTGGCAATGATTGATTGTTGCCTCAAGTGATTTATATATTGCTAGATTCAAATTACCTGAAAGTAATATTTCTCTTGCTTCTATACAGGATGGATATTTCCTGTTTTTTTCTGTATAATCAGCAATCATTATTATTTCTTCTAATTTAGACATAAATGATTTTGCCAAGTGACAATTTTGTAATAATACCCATCCACCTCTAGTTCTCATATCTTCTAATACTTTCATAGCTTTTTGTTCTTGTCCTCTACCTAATGATACTGTCAAGAATTTATTTTTATCATATCCTTGATCTTCTGCGAATTTTCTTATATCATTAATAGGATCAGAACCAGGAGATAAAATAAATATCAAAGGAACTATATTACTACTTTGTTTATATGATTTTGCCAATTCAAATGGAGGAGGCTCAATAAATTCTTTTCCTAAATTTTTTTCTATCCATAATTGAATAGCAGCTATTAATTTA
>CAKZZJ010000169.1 GCA_937885165.1 uncultured Caryophanales bacterium | reverse complement strand
ATAGGGGATAAAATTGGGATTTTGTTATTAAAATTGTATACCTTTGCCAAAAAAACAATTTTGGCTTATAAAGCCTTTTTTTGTGATTTTAAGCATAATAAAACAGATGTAATTTCGGCTATTTACATAGCTCATTTACACCTGTTTTTTTTGTTCACTTTAGAGATATCATTTAAATTATTGCTGTGATTTTTATTTTAATTTTCTAAAATATGGGACTGATATTCTTAAGTCTTCGCTGCATTTAACTTCAAGATTAACCCACATTTCATCGCCATGGGCAAGATCATATTCATCATGCCTTTTTATAAGATTATATGCATATTCTTTATCCATATTCCCTTTTCCTAATGCTAAATGGCATCTTTTGCCATCCCCATCATGAAAATGGCATTCATAAAAATGCATATCAGGTAATTTTTCTACCCAAGAATAAAAATCGCCTGTTGATACATTTACATGACCAACATCAATACAAAATTTAAAATTGTTTTTTACCATATCTATATATGTTCTTTCCATATATGGTACTAAACCTTCTGTTTGTTCAATAACCATAATTATATTATGTTTATTACAGATTTCTTCGGCTTTCTTTAAATTTTTGATTAATCTTTTAATATATTCATCATATTCCTTTTCATAAATATAATGTTTAATACCAGATATTGTAACTACAGGGCCTGGTATTGCATGTATATTTATACTTCTAATATAGCCTTCACCTAATTTAGCATACCTTTCCATATGAATAAGATACGCATCAATAACTTCTTGATATGTACCAAAATCAGCCTCATCATAAAAATGAAGTGTTGCTTTTATATTATATTTATCAAGCAAAGCTTTTAAATTCCCTGCTTCCATTTCTTTTCTGCAGTATGAAAAGTTTAAATTTAATTCAATAAAATCCAAATTTAACTCTTTAGCTAATTTTAAATTATCTTCTATATTATCAAATTCATATAATTGTGGCATACCGAGTTTCACATTAAAGCACTCTTACCCTTAAAACTCCATCGATATCTTTAATTTCATTTTCATTAAATTTGCCTTCAACATCTAATACTGAATACGCAAAATCACCTTTAGCCTTACTTGTAAAATTAATGATGTTACCACCTTCACCTTTAATTAAAGCTGTGAATTCAGCAATCATACCAGGGATATTTTTATGATGGATTGTTATTCTTGTTCCTACTTTCATCCCGGCATTTAAATCAGGATAATTGACTGAATGTGTGATGTTGCCGTTTTCTAGATAATCCTTTAGTTCATTTACTGCCATAATAGCACAATTATCTTCAGCTTCCTCAGTTGAGGCACCAAGATGCGGCAATATGATTGTGTTTGGAAATGTTACGACACTCGCATTAACAAAATCAGTGACATATTTTTTAATTTTTCCATTTTCTAATGCTTCTTTTAAATCATCTTCATTAACTAAAGTATCTCTAGCAAAATTAAGTATTACTGCACCATCCTTTAAATTAGATATAAGTTTTTTATCAATCATTCCTCTTGTGCTATCAAGAAGTGGTACATGGATAGTTATAAAATCACAGTCTTTTACTGCTTCTTCTATTTTTTCCACATAATTGATATTTCTATTTAATTCCATTGCGTTATTAATTGCTAAAAAATTATCATATCCTTTGACATTCATACCAAGAGATAAACAAGCATTGGCAACCTTAACGCCAATAGCACCCAAACCAATTACAGCAATGTTTTTACCTAATAATTCATTTCCGGCAAATTTGGCTTTTGCTTTTTCTGCAGTTTTTGCGATATCAGGATCATTTTTATTTTCATCTATCCACTTATTGCCGCCGATAATATCCCTGCTTGAAAGTAATAATCCAGCAATAACTAATTCTTTTACGGCGTTTGCATTAGCTCCTGGTGTATTAAAGACAACAACGCCTTTATTAGCGTATTTTTCTAAAGGTATATTGTTAACTCCAGCACCTGCACGAGCTACAGCTAAAATATTATCACCAAGGTCCATATCTATCATCTGTTGAGAACGAACTAAGATTGAATCTGCATCTTCTATTTTGTCAACTACAGTATCAGGATTTTTTAGATTATCTATTGCGACTTTAGAAATTTTATTTAAGCAAAATGCTTTCATTTTATTTTAAATTCTCCTTTTCAAATTCTCTCATGAAATCGACCAAAGCATAAACACCTTCAATTGGCATTGCGTTATAAATTGATGCCCTCATACCACCAACAAGACGATGTCCTTTAATTGATACGATGTTATGATTCTTTGCTTCAGAAACAAATTTAGCATCAAGTTCTTCACTCTCTGTTCTAAATACTATGTTCATGATAGAACGATCTTTCTTTTCTACTTCATTTTTAAATAATTTAGATGTTTCAAGGTAATCATATAAAACTTTAGCTTTAGCTTCATTTCTTTTTTTCATTACTTCAAGCCCGCCCAAGTCTTTAATCCATTTGAATACCTTACCACAAATATAAATTGCCCAACTGTTTGGTGTATTATATAAACTACCAGCATCAATCTGTACTTTCCAGTTTAACATAGTTGGAGTTTTAAACACTAATTCATCTCTTACTAAATCTTCACGAACAATTACAATTGCTAGACCTGAAGGTCCAACATTTTTCTGAACGCCTGCATAAATTACGCCATATTTAGTTACATCAACCGGCTCACTTAAAAAACAAGATGATTGATCTGATACAAGAGGTTTCCCTTTTGTATCAGGAAGAGTGTGAAATTTAGTACCAAAGATTGTGTTGTTTTCACAAATATAAACATAATCATCATCTTTATCTATATCAAGATTGCTGCAATCTGGGATATATGTATAGTTCTTATCTTTGCTAGAAGCTACAATTCTTACGCCTTCTGGTGAAAAAATCTTTGCTTCCTGATAAGCTTTTTTAGAAAAGTTACCTGTTTCTATATAGGCAGCTTTTTTATTGTCACTCATCAAATTTAATGGTATGGCAGCAAATTGTGTTGTTGCCCCACCTTGAACAAAAATAACTTTGTAATTTGACGGAATATTCATTATTTCACGCAATAAAGCCTCAGCATCATTTAAAACCTTCTCAAAAGTTTTGGTTCTGTGGCTCATCTCCATAATGGACATTCCTGTTCCTTCATAATCTAAAATTTCATTTGCAGCTTCTTTTAAAACCTCTACAGGTAAAATAGCTGGACCTGCTGAAAAATTATACGCTCTCATTTTTTTCCTCTCTTTAAATGTCATATTTTGCCATAATTTCACTTGGCGTCTTTCTTAATAAATTAATTATCGGCATTATTCCAAAAATTATATTGAATATCAACAACAATATTAATCCCAAATAAGGATATGGAGATAAAAATACATTGAATTCAGTATCTAACAAGTTTCTAAGGTAACTTATTATTAATCCCCCACCTATAAGAACAAGCATATAACCAATAAAGCTTGTAAATATTGTGTTAATAATTATTTCAACCAAATATTTGTTAATTATTTCTTTTTTCTTTATACCTATACTTCTTAAAACGCCTATTTCCTTGATATCCGCAATCATTTTAGAACGCATTGTGAAATAGATGTATAAAATAATTATTCCTAACAATATCAAAGCACCAACAAATAATGCTATAGATGATCCAATGCTACTCTCTATAGAATATATTTTATAATCCTTTTTCATTGTATTGATACTAAAATCATCTTTTTTAAAGAATTCTTTTAATTCACTTAATTTAGATGTTGTAAACATAAATCTAATTGAGTTAGATGATGCGTTAAGAACCTGAATTGCCTCGCTACAAACATAACAGAAATTATCATCTGTTAAACCTACAACCTCATAAGTATAACTATTAATTATTATCTTATCACCGATATTTATATCACCATTTTCTTTCTTGTATGATGGTAGCGTTATCTCATTATATTTTGTTGGAATCCTTCCTGATACTAAATTAAATTTATTGTTTTTTGTGCTTTTTAATTTTATCGATTTAAAATTATATGAACCAGATACAGATGTAGCTGAATCAAGATTATAAATGAATTTATTTTCGCTTATGTAACATAAATTATTTTCGGCATTTGAAATACCACTTATAACAAATTTATCTCCATCTATGTAAATAGAAAATAAATTTTTATTAAGTAGTGTGTCATAATTATTCAGTTCAAATTTCTTATATAATCTTTTAGCAAATGCTTTATCAATTATAATTTGATTATCATCAGTTGGATAACTACCGTACAATAATTTATTATTTTCTATTAAATCAAAGCCATAGATATAGCCTACATTAATGTCAATCGCTGATGATGCATAACTATTTTTTCTATAGTTTACTGTAGCAACAGCAGTGTTATCATAAGATGAATAATATGCACCATATAAATTATCTATTAAACCTTCTTCTTTAGCCGCAAGTACTCTTTCGTTGCTGAGTGTAGTTCTTGTTGTGCTTACTACATATACATCATTATTGTCAAAAATTGATGTAGTATCAATATAAAGTCTTGATGTTAAATTAAGTACTACTATCGCTAAAATTATACCGATTACAAAAAGTACTACCCTAAAGAATTTAGATCTTGGTCTTGCTTTCTTTAAGGCTTTAAAACCACCACCAAGTAAATTTTTGAATTTTTGATATTTGGTTTTATTATCTACCTTGTCATCTTGGAAAAATGAATCATCATAATCCAAATCTTCTTTGATTTCTTCTATTGTTTTTTCTTCATAATGTTCGTCTAAAAATTCAATATTTGTATTTTGTAATAATTCGATTTTAGCGTCAGTTTTTAAATAATACGTCCCCTTATCATAAACAATTACAAAATCTAATTTTGGCGCTTCTTCATTCGAATAAATTTTGGCTGATAAAACACCATTTGTTTCTTCTTTATGTAAATCCTTTAAATAATAAGCATTGGTTTTATCTTTATTTAATTTATGGTTCTTATCAGTATTTCTGATACCCACTATCTTACCATCTTTAATATCTAAAATAGTATCTGAATATACTTCTGCTAATTCTTTATTATGTGTTACTAAAATAATTAAAGACTTTTTACTTAAACTTCTTAAGATGTTCATAATCTCAATAGAATTAGCACTATCAAGATTACCTGTTGGTTCATCAGCAATAATTATTTTTGATTTCTTTACTAGTGCCCTAGCAATAGACACTCTTTGTAATTGTCCACCCGACAACTCTTTAGCAAGTTTTTTTCTATATTTATATAAACCTACTTTTTTTAATACGTAATCACATCTTGCTTTAACTTCATTATAATCAGTAATACCTATAGCATCTAATACAATTGACAGATTGTCAAACACAGTTAATTCCTCAATTAGATTATAATTTTGGAAGACATAACCAATATTCTTAACTCTGAAATTATCTATATTTTTCATTTTATAGCCTTTCATTTCAAAGTCATCATATGAAATCAAACCACTGGCTTTATCAAGTCCACCGATAATATTAAGAAGTGTTGTTTTACCAGAACCTGATTCACCAAGTATTGATACAAAACCTGTATCAGGTAATTCTAATGATACATCATTAATTACATGTATTTCATTTGATTTACCTTTATTGTAATATTTATTGATGTTTGTTAATTTAATCATCTCAAGCACCTGCCTTTAATGTTGAATTAACAGTTAATTTAAACAATCTCCTATTAAATCTTAACGCTAACAGCAATCCAAGACCAAATAATATAACGAAATACCAAATTGTTACAAACACGTCTATATGCTTAAATGTATTAAAGAATGAATTATTTATTGTCTTCCCTAAAATAAAGAATAAGAAATAAACAAATACTGATGAAAAGATAACTTCAGTCATAAGTTCATATCTACTGATTCTATTCATATCCTTCTTTGTTACACCTAAGGTTCTAAATATCGCATATGATGCCTGTTTTGATGCATAAATCCTAGAAATAATTAGATAGGTTATAAAATAAATTAAAACCATTGAACCACTCGCTAATACAATAAAGAAATATGAAACTAATTTATAAATGAATGTGTATATAGCAATCTCGTAATCAGAATATGTTTCAGGGTTAATATAAGAAATATTATTATTATTTAACCTTCTCTTAAGACTATAAACATCTCCATATACTGATATTTCATACGGATTTTTTTCTATATAATCACAAAAATCATAACCGATAATAATTTTGGATATATCTTCAGTTGTTTTTTCTATTTCAATATCACTAAAATCAAAAAGAAGATAATTCATGTAATAAGCATCTAATTTAGTTATATCTTTATTGGTTATGACTTTAGTTTTTTCATTCATAGAAAGTTCAGCTGTTAATAAGATGTTATCATTGATTATAAAATCCAGCTGATTAGACATAAATTTCATTTTATAATATTTTTGAAATTTATCAGATCCAGTTATTACATAATCTAATACATCATCCCTTATTTCTATACCAACAATTTGAAAATTCTCAATTTCATCTTTAGAAAATACAATCGGAATGTAATAATTATAAAATTTTTCTTTTATTTCATCTTTATCTGTTTCATTAGTTAGTAATATGACTTCATTTTCGTTTTCTGGCATTCTACCTAAAGAAAGTGTATTGTCATTTACATTAGTAGGGTAAGTTTCATATCCAAAACTACGATAAGAATGGCGCGAATAATAACCACCGATTTCAGAATAATTATCTTTTGTTATAACCACTTCTGAAGTTGGCATAGATAAACTAGAGCTTTCATAAAAAGGATTGACTACATATTTATCAGTAATATTTTTTATTACATCTATATTTAATATGTCATTATTTTCATTATAGGCTATAAGTTTATTATCTCCTTTATATATAAAACTATTTGTTGTTGTTCCAGTATCATTTACTGAAGTTGAGATAAACTGAAATAGTAGTAAGGCAATAAAGGATACCACCAAAAATATTATAACTGAAAATATAGTTTTCTTTGGTGTTGATAAAAGATTATTCGTCGCAACTAAAAAATCTGTTTTTCTTTTTATTGGAACATAATCTAAATCAAGTTCTTCATTTTCTTCTTCGCCTTTATAATCTTTTAAATAATAATCTTCTATTATTCTACCATCATGAAGTTTGATTTTTCTAGTTACTATATCCTTAACTTCATCAAAATTATGTGTGACAATAAGCACTAATTTATCTTCGCTGACGTCCTTGATTAATTTAATTATTTCTTTAGATGTTTCAGAATCAAGATTACCGGTTGCCTCATCACATGCAAGCACTTCTGATTTTGAAGCGAGCGCCCTTGCAATAACACATCTTTGTTTTTCTCCACCGGATAATTCTGTACCTTTGTGATTTATTCTTTTTTCAAGACCAACTTTTTTTACTAGTTTGGTTGCTTCCTTTTTGGCTTCTTTTTTATCTACACCATTTATTAGAAGCGGTACCATTACATTTTCAAGCACAGTATAAGATTCAATGATATTGTAGTTTTGAAAAATAAAGCCTATTTTATTTTTCCTAAACTGTTCCATATCATCGATGTTAAAATATGATGTTTCGTTACCTTTATAATATATTTCACCCTCATCAAAATTATCTATTTTGGAAATCACGTTTAATAAAGTTGATTTACCACTTCCTGATTCACCAGTTATGGCAACTATTTCTCCCTTATTTAAATTAAGCGATATATTATCTAAGCCTTTTGTCGCAATTGATGAATTTCTATAATATTTAGATACATTTTCAAGTCTTATCATAAAAATTTTCCGCCCTTTATTTTATTTAAGAAAAAGATTTAAAAATCACTTCTTAAATCTTTCATATTTTTTGTTATTTAACTGGTTTAATTTCTTCCATTCCGCCCATATACATTCTAAGTGGTTTTGGAACTAAAACTGAACCATCTTCCTGATAATTGTTCTCAATTACAGCAATCAGACCACGAGGAGATGCACAAACTGTATTGTTTAGTGTGTGAACAAGTTCAGTTTTTCCTTCTCCTTTGCTTCTTATAGCAAGACGTCTTGCCTGAGCATCACCAAGTGTTGAACAAGAACCAACCTCGAAATATTTTTTTTGACGTGGGCTCCAGGCTTCAATGTCGCATGATTTAACTTTTAGGTCAGCTAAATCTCCACTGCAGCATTCAAGTGTTCTTACAGGAACATCAAGTGACCTGAAGAAATCAACAGTGAATTTCCACATTTTATTATACCAGTTCATAGAATCTTCTGGCTTACAAATAACAATCATTTCTTCTTTTTCGAACTGATGAACTCTATAGATACCACGTTCTTCAATTCCGTGGGCACCTACTTCTTTTCTAAAACATGGTGAATATGAAGTCAGCGTAATAGGTAATTCATTTTCTTTAATTATCTGATCTTTAAATCTACCTATCATTGAGTGTTCTGAAGTACCGATTAAATATAAATCTTCTCCTTCAATTTTATACATCATGTTTTCCATTTCTTTAAAACTCATTACACCATTGACAACATCAGAATGAATCATAAATGGTGGTATTACATAAGTAAAACCCTCTCTAATCATAAAATCTCTTGCATAAGCAAGCATTGCTGAATGTAGCTGGGCAATTGGACCACATAGAAAATAAAATCCATTACCTGATGTTCTTCCTGATGCATCCTTGTCAAGACCATTAAAACGAGCAATAATATCAGCATGATATGGTATTTCATAATTTGGAACTACAGGTTCACCAAATTTTTCATTTTCAACATTATGCGTATCATCTTCACCAAGAGGAACGGATGCATCAATAATATTAGGAATTACAAGCATTCTTTTGTTCAATTCTTTTTCTAAATTAGCAATCTCGGGCTCGATTTCGGCAATACGGTTATTACCATCAGTAACCTTTTTCTTGATTAATTCTGCTTCTTCCTTTTTGCCTTCGCGCATAAGTAAACCAATATTTTTTGATAATTCATTTCTTTGAGCTCTTAACGTTTCTGTTTCTACTTTAAGCGTTCTAATTTTTTTATCAATTTCAATTGCTTCATCAACTAAGACTAATTTTTCAAACTGATACTTCTTTTTGATGTTTTCTTTAACTATTTCTGGGTTTTCTCTTATAAATTTAATATCTAACATTTTATTCCTTCTTTCTTTTATTAGGATTTATAAAATAAAAAAAATCCTTACAATGTAAGGACGATATAATCGCGGTGCCACCTTACTTCTGAATTCCTTCAGCTCTTAATTAGGGGATGCTTATCATGGGTAGATTCATCTAGTGTAAATAAAGCTTTTCACCAAACAGCTTCTCTCTTAAATTTACTTAACTAAACTACTAAGTCCAATCACTTAAGCTTTTACTCGTTAATTATATCATTAAATAGAAATTAATGCTATAATTTTTTTATTTTAATGACTTTTATACATACGAAGTTTAAAAAAATTTTTCTTGCAAGAAATTTTTAAATTTGATAAAATATGCCTAGTGAGTAGCGAAAGCGTAAGTCCAGCTTTGGATTTACGCTTATTTTTTTGGAGTAATATGAAAACAGATTTAAGAGAAACAAAAATTAAAAAACTAATATGGATAACTGGTATACCTATGATTATTTCTATGGTTTTACAAGCCTTGTATAATATCATTGATACCGCGTTTGTTATCAACATGGATCCAATCATGGGTCCTAAGGCTAATTTGGCACTGACATTTTCTTTTCCAGTTCAAATATTTATGATTGCAGTAGGCGTAGGAACGGGTATAGGAATAAATGCTTTACTTTCTAAATTCTTAGGAGAAAAAAATGATGAAGGTGTTAAAAAAGTAACAGGAAATTCAATATTCTTGCTGATAATAATATTTTTGATATTTTTAATATTCGGATTATTTTTAAGCAAACCATTTATAAGCTTCCAGACAAGTGATGAAGATGTATTAAATATGGCAGCATCATATTTAAAAATTGTCTGTGCATTATCAATTGGTAGTGTTGGTTTTACAATTTATGAAAGATTTTTGCAGGCAAATGGTAAAACATTACACACAATGATAGCACAGATTTCAGGAGCTATAACTAATATCATTCTTGATTATGTATTTATCTATCCGCTTGATATGGGGATTGAAGGTGCAGCATATGCAACTATAATCGGTCAAATATTATCTTTCTTGTTGGTAGTTATATTCCATTATACAATCAACAAGGAAGTTAAAAATAGCATTAAAACGCTACTTCCCAATTTTAAAATCATCAAAAGTATTTATTTCATCGGCGGTAGCGCCGCTTTAATGCAGGCACTTCTTTCTGTTATGATGTTTGGTGTTAATCTTATCTTAGGCACAACTAAATATAATCCTACATTAATGCAAAATACATTCGGTATATATTATAAAATAGGCCAGATTCCTCTTTTCGCATTATTTGGCTTAAGTAATGCCTTAATTACTTTAACAAGCTTTACTAAGGGTGCAAATAATAAAAGAAGGTTAAAAGAGATTTATAAATATGGAATTATATCAAGTATAATTGTTTCGTTAATAATAACAATATTATATGAAGCATTAGCAGAACCTATAGCTAAATTATTTAATATTGCATCCGATAGCACAAATGATGAAATTAAGAATTTATGTGTTGTAGCCATAAGAATATCATCGATATCATATGTATTTATGGGTATCACTATTGCCATCCAAGGTATATTGCAAGGCTTAAGATATTCACTATTCCCACTTTTATTATCTTTGTTTAGATTAGTAATATTTTTCTTTCCCATCGCTTATTTATTTACATTAAGCGAAAATGTATCAAACTTGTTTTGGATAACATTTATAATAAGTGAATTTTTAACTGCCGTAATTGCATTAATAATTTCAAAAAAACCATTTGCAAAAGCAATAGCGCCTTCTGAAGAATAAAAAATGAGGATTTCTCCTCATTTTTTATCTTACTGTCTGGTTTTTACCATTGTTTTTTCCTTTGTATAATTTTTCATCTGCAGCATTAATCCATGCTTCATTTTTTATTCCTTCAACATATCTTTGAACACCAATTGTTATAGTTACTTTTAATGTTGTTCCATTAAAATTGAAGTCTCTTTCTTCAACGTTTTTTCTAAATTTATCAAGTTCGTTCACAGCGCCAGTATAATAACTATACATCTTCTTTATGATTATAAATTCTTCTCCTCCATATCTAAATATAAGAGAATTAGTCATTGTCTTTTTAGCAATTTTAACTATTTCTTTTAAAATAAAATCTCCTGCTATATGGCCATATATATCATTTACTTTCTTGAAATCATCTATATCGATCATCGCAAGAACATAATCTTTTTTATCGTCAATTGAATCAAGATAATTATATAAATCATATCTATTATGAGTCTGAGTTAAATTATCTATTTTTGATTCATTTAATAATTTACCTTCAAGTTTATGTGCGTACAGTAAGAATATTGATAAATATAAAGTAATTAATATAAATACAATCACGACATGTATAGCAAACAATGTTGTTGAAACCCAAGATTCAAGTTCATAATACGGGGTATTAAATCTCGAATAAAAATAAACACCTAGAAAAACAACTGTAGAAATGATGGTCCATGTCACTGGATTTCTTAACTTGCGTCTTTTGTCGGATGAAAAATATGCAGCAAAATAGGATGCAACACAAATTCCAATCAATGTTAAAAGGAAGCCTGAATCTAATCCACATAATATCGTAGCAACTGATGTGAAAATTAAAAATTCATTACCACAAACTAAAGCAAACATAAAATATTTGTCTTTTTTTATTAAATAAATAATTGATACATATAATAAAAGACTTGCAATATTTATATATAACAATATATAAGTTTTAGCCAATATAAAAAGGATCATATACAATATATGAAGTAAAAAATACAACAAGTCTGCTGAATAACAAGCAACTAATACCGCTTTATAGTGAGCTTTTTTTTCTTCAACGCTTTGCATAAAATCAACTCCTTTTATGCTAAAACCATAATAACTAATTGAATTATATAATAAAACAAAATTAAAATCAATGTCAGGCCTAATTTAATTTTAGGTAAGTTATAGAATCAGTGTTTTTTTTATTAAAAAAGGATGAAAGATTTAAAATCTAACATCCCTTTTTTTAGATATTGTTTTTATTCACCTTTAGTAAAATATTCATTGATTGCTTTGGCAGCTACTTTACCGGCACCCATTGCTGAAATAACTGTTGCAGCACCTGTAACTGCATCGCCACCTGCATATACATTGGCACGTGAAGTAAGACCCTTTTCATTAACAATAATCCCACCATGTGAATTTACTTCAAGGCCTTTAGTTGTATCTTTGATTAATGGGTTAGGAGATGTACCAATAGACATGATTACAACATCCATATCCATTACGAATTCAGAATCTTTAACAGGAACAGGACGTCTTCTGCCATTCTGATCTGGTTCACCCAATTCCATTTTGATACATTTAATTCCTGAAACGAACCCGTTCTTTTCATCCCTAGGATTATCAGGATTATTATATCCTAATATTTCTACTGGGTTACATAATAATTTGAATTCAATACCTTCTTCCATTGCATGTTCAACTTCTTCTTTACGTGCAGGAAGTTCTTCTAAAGAACGACGGTATATAATATAAACCTTTTCAGCACCTAATCTAAGAGCAGTTCTTGCAGCATCCATAGCAACATTACCGCCACCAACTACGGCAACCCTACCACCTTTCATAATAGGTGTATCAGGATGTTCTTTATATGATTTCATCAAGTTGCTTCTAGTTAAGAACTCATTTGCTGAATAAACGCCTTTATATGATTCTCCAGGAATGTTCATAAAATTAGGAAGACCAGCCCCTGAACCAACAAATACTGCTTCATATCCCATTTCAAATAATTCATCGATTGTTAATGTTTTACCGATAACAACATTAGTTTCAACATCAACACCTAATTCCTTTAATGTTTCAACTTCTTTAGCAACAATTGATTTTGGTAATCTGAATTCAGGAATACCATAAACTAATACTCCACCAGCTGTATGTAATGCTTCATAGATTGTAACGTTGTATCCAAGTTTAGCTAAATCACCAGCGCATGTAAGTCCTGATGGACCAGAACCAACTATAGCAACCTTATGTCCATTATCTTTTTCTTTAACTGGGGCAACCTTGCTGTTGGCATTATGATAATCAGCAACAAATCTTTCAAGACGGCCAATACCAACTGGTTCAAATTTAATACCTAAAGTACATTTGCTTTCGCATTGTGTTTCCTGAGGACATACTCTACCACAAACTGCAGGCAGTGATGATGTCTTAGAGATAATTTGGTATGCACCTTCGAAATCTTTTTCTTTTATTTTTGAAATAAAATCAGGTATCTGAATGTTAACTGGACAACCAGATACACAAGGACGGTTTTTACAATTTAAACATCTTATAGCTTCTGCGACTGCAATCTCTGCAGTATAACCTAATGCAACTTCTTTAAAATTTTTCGCTCTAACTTCTGGTGCTTGAGTAGGCATTTCATGTTTCTTAGGATCAATAGCCATTATTTTTGTCCTCCCATTTTAAATAGATTGCATGTCTCTTCATGTGCTTTTCTTTCAAAATCAACATACATACGGCCTCTTGACATAGCTTCATCAAAATCAATTTCGTATCCATTGAAGTCTGGACCATCTACACATGCAAATTTAGTGATTTTCTTTCCATCGCGATTTAATGTTAGACGGCAGCAACCACACATTCCAGTTCCGTCAATCATAATAGGATTCATTGATGCTGTAACTGGAATATCAAAAGGTTTTACAGTTAATACAACAAACTTCATCATGATAAGTGGTCCGATTGTAATAACCATATCGAATTTTTCTCCTGCTTCTAACATTTCTTTTAAAGGAACGGTAACATTACCATTTCTACCATAAGAACCATCATCAGTCATTACTACAACCTTATTAGAGCATTCTTTAAATTCATCTTCTAAAATTAATAAATCTTTGTTTCTAAAACCGATAATACTTGTAACCTCGGCACCAGCCTTATGTAATGCCTGAGCAACCGGCATGGCAATAGCACAACCAACACCACCGCCAACTACACAAACCTTTTTTAAACCATCAATGTGAGTTGCAACACCAAGAGGTCCTACAAAATCCTGAATGTATTCGCCTTCATTCTTGTGGTTTAATTTTTCAGTTGTCGCACCAACAACTTGGAAAATGATTTTAACGCTTCCGTCTTCTTTGTTTGTTCCAGCAACAGTTAATGGTATTCTTTCTCCTTCTTCATCAACTCTTAAGATAATGAACTGACCAGCTTTTGCTTTATTAGCAACAAGTGGTGCATAAATTTCCATCTGAGTTACTGTTGGATTAAGAACCTTTTTTCTTAATATTTTATACATATAACATTTTCCTCCGAAAATAATATTTCCAAAATAAATGGACAACCAGCTAGGGGCTGTCCATTTAATTTCAACTTATGAATAAACTTTATTAAACTGCAGTATATCCACCATCAACAGCGATGCTTTGACCTGTGATATAGCTTGATTCTTCTGCACCTAAGAAGATGGCAACAGAATTTAATTCACCTGGATTACCATATCTTTGCATAGGAACTGTACGATGGGCAAATTCCTGGAAGTAATCGCTTTTTAATGTTTCTTCAGTTAATTCTGTATAGAAATATCCTGGGCAAATTGCATTAACAGTGATACCTGATGTAGCAAGTTCTGCAGCTGCACCTCTTGTGAAGTTAACAACTCCACCTTTAGTTGTATGATATGCAATAGTAGGTAAAGCAGTATTTCCTACAAGGCCATAAATAGATGCGATATTAATAATACGACCATATGTCTGTTTATTAGCTGCGATGCCTTCCTTCATTAAATTACCAAAACCTCTTGAAACTTTAAATACAGAAGTTAAATCTAGATTTAAAGTAAATTCCCAGTCACTGTTTTGGAAATCTAATAATGGAGTCCCTGTACCTTTTTCGCCACCAGCATCATTAACTAATACTTCTGCATGACCAAAATGCTTTTTAGTTTCTTCAACAGCATTAGCTATTGATTCATCACTTGTAACATCGCATTTTACCGGTAATACATCAACACCATATTTAGCATGAAGTTCTTTTGCTAATTCTTCTAGTCTTTCAACTCTTCTTGCAAGTAATACAAGATTTGCGTTTACTGCAGCAAAACCTTCAGCCATCTGTTTTCCTAAGCCTGAAGATGCGCCAGTAATAACTACTACTTTTCCCGTGTAATCAAAATATTTTTTCATTTTTAACCTCTCATTTTTCTTTTTTGTGCTTATTCCACAACTCTTTTAGTTTATCATTAAATACGTCTTTTGTCAAGGAAATTGACAACGTTTAGCACCACAGCTATATCGCTAAAATCGGCAAAAATATTAATGCAAATAATAAAGATAGCAATAATTAATTCAATTTGTTTTTTTATCACACTCTCTATTAACATTTCTTGAGGAAAGTCCTGTCTAGGAATTGAACGTTATCGTTTCTCACAAAAGACAATATACTGCTTCTTTCAATCTTTTCAATTAAATTATGATATCTACTTAAATATTCTTTCTTATCCAAATTACCACCAAGCCTTTATGATTACTTTCTCTATAATGTCTTCATAAATTATTATTTTCCCAGCATTTTTGTTTAATCCTCCTTTTGTAGTTTTGAAATTTTTAAGTAAAAATCAAAAATTTTATCTATATAGAAAAGTTTATGAAATGAGGGTGATTGACTATGTCATTAGCATCAAAAACATACTGAGCAATTTATAATTGTTGTGATATTTTGCGCAGTTTAAAGCTTAAAATTCCACCAGATAGCAGCTGGTAAGATTTGTTTTTGTTTTCATCGAACTTGATCATCTAATATCCTCCCGAGTAATACTTCAGCTTGTTGTAGGGATGTTGTTAACTTTATATCTTTATATTCAATCACCACTACTGAATGATCAAATCTCGAAAAATGACTACTCTTTTTGAATTTTTCAATTTCTCCTAACATATTAACTCTATATGCTCCATTATCTATAAGTTCGTTTTCCTTATCACTTACTGTTGTTACATTAATAAATTTACCATTAATGTTATTGTATGCAGCTACCCAATCACCTAATGTTGTTCTGCATAAGCCATTCATTTCTGCATATTCTGTTAAGGTTAATCCTGAGATCTTATATTTTCTACAATGCTCATATCTTTCTTGATCTGTAAATCTCCTATGTTTTTCTTCTTTTTTTGACATAAATAAAATCCTCCTAAGTTTTCACCTAAGAGGATACCATTTTTTCTTACTTTTGTAAGAGTGTTAAATTTTGACGTGTACTTTTTATTAAAAATATATTGACGGTGGGATTCGAACCCATTAAAAAACAGACTGATAATTTGTATCAATCTGATTGTTCTAATATGTATAGCCACAACTATAGTAATACAAATGAAACACCCTTTAAATTTTGAAACACCCTAACGAAAAAGTGAAACACCCTTGAAACACACTTTCGTGTGTAAGAAGAAAAAGAACCTCTATTAAGAGATGATCATAGGTTTTAATTTGCTCTTTTTTTAGTTTGAACACCATACACCTCCGATGGAGAGGCAGTGTCGGTGGTGAGACGAGGTTGGGATTCAAACTTATTTTTGCACTTATATTTGTAGATGATTTTGAATGGCCTACATTACATATTTGTCGAAAAAGTATTGATTTAGATATTTAAACTAAGAAAAATGCCCATTTTTGGTGGGCATTTATGCTGTACATTAAGAATGGTGAACCTTAGGGGTTAACAGCGAACCACATTTTAATATTATCCTTTAAATTGGCCATTTCCTTAAAATTGGTTCGGATACATAACACATATGGTTATTTTATTTTTAAATTATCTGTTATATTATTACCTTTAACTTTTTCAAATCCTAATTTTTCATATAATCGAATTGCTTTTTCATTATTAATATCAACAAGTAGCATAATTCTTTTGTTCTTATCAAGTTCTATAGCATATGATAACGTATCAGTTGCTATACCAATATTCCTATATTCTTCTTTAACAAAAACATCATTATCTACAATTGCTAATATAACTCTAAATTTATCAAATACAGTTAATATCTTTTCTCATGTCCAATATGTATCCTTTAAATGGAGTTTTATGTATTCTTCTTTATAATTATCAGAATATAATATAACTTTATTTTTTCTTTTGATATTATTAAATTTAATTAATTGCATCTTTTGTTGCTCAACTTCAAAAATAGCATTATTTTCTTTTAAATATTTATTTAAGTAATCATTATTTGGATTATAAACAAAATCGATATTATAACCTTTATAATTATCAAATAAGTAATTAAATAATTCATAATAAGCTAATTCATTATCAGATAATCCAACAATCATTTCTGCATATTTTTCTTCTTCTATAACTAAAAACACAAAGAAACCAATAATGTTATTATTATGATCAAATATTCCAAAAATAATATTATCTTTTTTATTAACTGATTCTAGCAAATTATTTTTTATTTGAACTTCATTCGAAAGCATTGGATCAGAATAATTATCAGTTTTATTAATTTTGTTTATAAAAAATATATACTCATCTATATCTTTTAATATTTTTATCATACTAATCACTCTTTAAATTTAAATAATTTATTTCCATCTAGGAGTTCATGCCTATCTAAATTAGAATTAAATCCCCAACATAAATACTGGATATGAATATGCTTTTTCATTTATTGGCCTAATTGCATCACAAGTATCGATAATCAACCCAGGTTTAATCTCCATACCATATTTAGATAGTACATTAAAATTTTTTGTTGGTTTAGTTGGTTGCTGCCCTTTTTTTACTTCTATTGGATAAATAGTATTATTTAATACATATAGCAAATCAATTTCTTTTTGATCTATATCTCTATAGTAGAATAAATAATTTTTAGCATCTATATTATGATTATAAAAATTCTTTAAAACCTCTGATACAACAAATGTTTCAAAGAAAGCTCCAGACATAGCACAATCTTCAAGCATTCTGGCATTTGGCCATTTGCATAAGTATGCACAAAATCCTGTATCCATAAAATATAATTTTGGAGATTTTATAATTCTATTAGAAATATTTGCCATATATGGCTCTAATAATACAATAATACCTGATGTCACTAATATTGATAACCATCTTTTTACAGTTTGATTATCTATTCCTAATTCTCTCGAAAACACTTCATAATTCACTTGTTGAGAAGTTCTTAATGCCAAATATGACATAAATCGTCTAAATTGCATTTCACTAGATGCTGCAATTAATTTTAAAACATCTTTTTCGATATATGTATCAAAATAAGATTTAAAATATAATTCTCTTTCAGAATTACCTACAACTATATCTGGCATTCCACCTCTGAATATGTAATCAAATATTTCAGATTTCGTTTTGTATGGAACTTTAGTGCTATTCGTTTTTTTTAGTAATTCACTAATATCCGGATTGAATAAATCTCCTATTATATTTTGGGATTCAAGTTGTGTCATCGACGACATGTTAAATATTGCAGCTCTACCAGCTAATGATTCAGAAATACCTTGTTGTAATTCAAACTGATTTGAACCAGTTAAAACAAACATTAATTCCCTTTCTTTGTTTTCTTTAAGCCACTTTTTTCTTTGGTCATCTATAATTATTTTAATTTCACTTAACAGATTGGGCGCTTTTTGAACTTCATCAATAATTATAGGCCATGGATGAACCTCTAGAAAACCTTTAGGATTAGATAAAGCAAGTTCTCTTTCATTTGTATCATCTAGTGTGACCGATTTAAACTTATCGCCAAAAATCATATCAACAGTTGTTGACTTTCCAACTTGTCTAGGTCCATATATAACAATTGCTTGGAAAGAAGCTGATGCTTTTCTAATGTAATCTTCAATTTCTCTTTTTATATACATATTATCAATCCCTTCAATAATATTATAAAACAAAATATTAAAAAATCAATATAAAAATGCGAGTGTTTTTGGTATCGAGTTGCATTTTAATCGAAGCTTTTTAGAATTAAAATAAAAGTCTCAGAATCGTATACGTCAAAATTTTACACGTATGATAAAAAAGAAAAAGATAATCTAATGTTATAGTTTCAAATTACTATAATAAATGATTATCTTTTTTATCATTTAATCCGCCAATTTTCACCAGCGGGATTTCAACCCTACCTCAATTTTTCTTAATAGGGAGAGTCGTACTGTACACGTCAAAATTTAACACTCTTACAAAAGTAAGAAAAAATGGTATCCTCTTA
>CAKZZJ010000168.1 GCA_937885165.1 uncultured Caryophanales bacterium | reverse complement strand
TTTCAGATGCAAGCGATGCAGGTACCTCAATCTTACAATCTCTGGTAATTACGCATTTACAGCCCAAGCGCCAACCTGCCCGCATTTCTGAAAAATCCAGGGCTCGCTCATCATCAGATGTCATCTGAGGCATGCCATATAAAAATCTTACAGCACAGCTAAGGCACCTGCCTATACCCCCACAAGGGCGATAAAAGCTAAGTCCTAACTGATTCATTGCATCAACAAATTTTATTGGCCTCTCTGCCATCAAGAAATAACAATTTTAATTTCCATGGGTCCTGTCATATTCCTCTAATGAATGCAAATCCATTTTAAACTCACCTTCATTATCTACCAAAATTGTCATATAAGTGTGTTCTCGACTGTTTTGTCTTGGGTATGCTATGCTGCCTGGGTTTGCAATGATTAAATCTCCATAGTGGTCTATAGTAGGCACATGGGTATGACCATATAAAACTACATCACAACCCTTTTTCTTAGCAGCCTCTGAAATCTTATCATAACCATAATTTACACCGTAATAATGACCGTGGGTTAGCATCACCACATGCTTTCCTACCTCTAACACCACCTCATTTGGAAGATTTGTACCCCAATCACAATTGCCACAGACGCACTCTGCAGGAGATGGTGACAGCATCCAAAGCTGCTCCTCCACCCCCATACCGTCTCCAAGATGATATATTATATCTGCCCCAACAAGATTAAGACCAACTCCCCCTGCCTTAAGTGAAACCAAAAGAACCATCGCACTAGTTCTATTATCATTGAACTTTTTGGCAATATCAAGTCTAGATTTAGAATCTACGGTGCCATCAATTTTATCATATTTGATATCTTCCATATTCAAATATGAAGACAAATTATCTAAAACAACTTTAAATGATGAGAATACTAATACTTTATGACCATTTTCTAAATTCTCTTTTAAATTATTAATTAGATAATTAAATTTGGTAGGCATTAAATCATAATCTTCAATAAATGTTGATGGATCAACGCATAATTGTCTTAGTCTCATAATGTATGAGAACATTGAAATGCCCTTTTCAGCAATTGATTTATTTCTTGCTTCTTCAAGATATCCTAAATAAAGTTTTCTTTCTTCATCAGCCATATTAATAATAATGTTGATCTCTTCTTTTGGTGGCAATTCATCCAAAACATCTTTTTTCTTTCTTCTTAATATAAAAGGCTTAATTTTAATTTTTATATTTGAATAATTATAATTAGGATTATTTACGAGTTTCTTTTCACTATCTAAATAACCCGGTAATAGAAAATCAGCGATTGAAATTAAATCAAAAACTGAGTTTTCAATAGGTGTACCGCTAAGTGCGAATCTGTTGTCACTTTTAATACGCATAAGGGCTTGATGACGATTTGAAAATGAATTCTTTATATTTTGAGCTTCATCTAAGATAACAACAGAAAATTCAATATTCTCAACTAGATCAATATCCATTTTTAGTGTATCATAGCTTACCAAATATATGCATTTTTTATTTTGATTTATTGAATTAATTTTCTTTTCCCTTTGAATTCTTGATCCATCTATTATTTGTGATTCAATTTTAGAAAAACGTTCAATTTCACTTTGCCAGTTATATAAAACATTTTTAGGTGTAACAACTAAAATTGGTTTATTTGTTTTGATTAAATCTAGATGACATATTGTCTCAATAGTTTTACCAAGACCCATTTCATCAGCTAAAATTCCACCAAAATTATATTTTGATAATACATTTAAGTATTTAACTGCTTCAATTTGGTATGGTCTAAGGACTTTTTTCCATCCTTCTGGCAAATCTATTTTAGATTCACTAAATTCTTTTATTTCTGTTAAAATATTTTTTAATTTATCATCATACTCAACAGATATATCATTTAATGAAAATATTTCATATAGTGGTAGTTTTTTATTTTCTGTTTTATTTTCTTCAAAATTATCTAGTTGTTTTGTTATTTCATTATCAGTTAATAAAATAACTGAATCATTTAACAATACATATTTCTTTTTCTTTTTATATGAATTAACAATATTTACAAGTTCTTCATGATTATATTTATCAGAATCAACTGTTAAATCTAAATAATTACCATTTCTTTTCGCATTAAATCTAAGCTGTGGCTTATCACTGATATTTTTAGGCTTTAATCTATCTTCTACATATAAAGATGCAAATTTCTGAATTGATGAAATATCACTTTGTAAAAATTTTACAATGTTGTCATCACCTTTTATTATTCCATTATCAATTCCACCCATGGATTTTAATATTTCAGCATAGGCATCATATAAATTATTTTCATAATCTTGCAAATCATTCATTGTGATCTCACTGCCATTATTTGAAATTTTTGTATTAAACACAAGCTCTGATTTTTCATTAATTGAAATGTATAATGAAATATTAAATGGATTATCATTTGAGATTACTTTCTTTTTACTTGATAAATTCTTAGATAGAATTGGAACTAAATTTTTTGTAAATATATCTGCTACATAATCGTAATTATCAAATCCTTTTTGTCTAAAATACAAATATATTTCTTTAATCGCCCTAGTAGGATATTCATAGAATTTGATATTCTTTTTATCAAATACGAATACACCATCTTTCGCATAAATATTACTTGATGAAAAAGAAGGAGTAAATTCAGGAACACCCTTATCTGATAAAACAAATGAAACTAAATCTGTATTTATTTTTTGTTTTACATTTCCATATATCAAATAATTATCTAGTACTTTAGATAAAATTTCTGCTAAATTATCACTGCTTATAACACCATATTCTTGCTTTCCTTTTGAAGAAAAACCCATATTTTTACATAATGAGGAAATAACATTGTCATATGGTGGGAAAAAGCTATCATTAGATAGTTTAACTTTATATTTGTTTGATAAATTAAAGATAGTGGTTCCATCAAAATTTGAAGAAAAACGATAGAAGTTCTCAACTTTAATAATATCCTTACCTTTAACTAAATCAATTCCAACACGAAAATAATTATTATAATTATAAGGTTCAATTTTTAATAAAACATTATATTTATCAGATTTAGTGTTTTCTTTAGGTGCTTTTTCCTCTTTTAATTTTAGAATTTTTTCAATTAATTCTTCTAATTCTTTTCTATCCTCAAGTTTTATCTTTGCTTGTTGTGGTGTTAATCCCTTAGTTAAAGCCTGGGCTTTAAAAACATCAGGATAAATAGCTTCATATTCAGCTTCGCTCAGATTAAATTCTTTATCATATAAAAATTTTAAAAGTGGCGCGCTCGTCTCATTTATTGTTGATGTTGTACCATCATCATAGACAAAGCATGATAATTCAGGAAGAAGCATTGATTTTGCTGCATTAGAAAAATCTTTTATGATTGCAGCATAAAAGAATGCATTTTCTTCTATAAAAAATTTCCTGTAAATATCATATTTATTATTTTTTAAAGCATCGGTCATTTCATATCCGATTTTTTTTAATATATCATCAATTGAATTGATTGTTTCATTTTCTAACGATCTAATATACATTTATTTTACCTCGTATCTGATGTAATCATCATCATTCTTTTTCAAACTCTTATATGCTTTTAATTTTAAAAACTGATACTCAGGCATTAATTCAAAATCTTCATCATCTAAATACTTTAATACAGTTTTATCTTTAAATTCAATTAATCCACGAATTGGATATAAGAAATCTAATTCGTCATATTCTATATTCCTTTTTATTGCATCACGCATTTCTTTTTTTGCTTCTTTAAAATCATTATCACTTGAAAATTTTTGATAATTATCAAAATATTCAATTCCATATAAGAATTCTAGTGGCATATGCCATCTATCTTTAAATTTAATGTTGTTAGCAGTCATAAGCTTATCTTCTTTATAACCAACAAATGATGATTTAAAACCATCTACATTTTTCTTGATTTTCTCAACGATTTCTTCATCTTTTATTAATGGCCTGAAATATGAATAATAAAGAGGAACATCAGTATATAATACTGTTGCTAAAGCAATTTTATGTGCTTCATCCTTCATGCCACTATTATTTAAATATAAATATAATTCCATAGGATTATCATCAGATAGTCTTATGCCCCTATATTCTTTGCCATAATATGCATAAGAATTGCTGTAATAATAATGAACTGTATTGAATAAGGCTATATAATCCTTTTCATTTTGAAAAAGCCTATCAACTAGGAAATCAAAATAATTATATTTCTTACTTAAAACATATAAATAATGTATCCCAAAGAACTTACCTTTGGCATCATAAAAATAATAATAATCGTAATCATCAAAATTACTAAATAAATCAAATTGACTATTTAGTATATGCTTTGTGTTTTCATAATTATTTTCTTTATCTGAGGATACTATTTTACATAATGTATCTCTAACAATTTTTATATCATTATAATTGTTATATTCATTTACATTTATTGCCTTTGGATTTGAAAAGCCTATTTTAATGGCTTGCATTTGTTCATCATCAGTTAAATATCTTAGAAAATAATTGTCACTTGAAAAGCATTTTTCAAGAAAGCAGTAATAATATATTTCTTTTATTTTGTCAAAATCATTTCTTTTTGCTTTTGCATTTAAAGAATTAAAGCCATTTATTACTGCATTTGTATAACAAGATATAAAATAATCATTTTTAGATTTCTTTATACTTTTTAAAGCATTTTTTGCAAATTCAAGATATTCATCCTCTTTTAATGAGTGCTGCACTTTTGAAGCAATTTCATCGTGTGGATAACTACCTCTAAAACCGAAAGAAAAGCCTTTTGGGGCAAATTCTTCGACTAATTTTTCGTTATTAATATCAAGAAAATAATGATTAGAATATCTTTTATCTTCTACACAACAAATATATTGTCTTTCAATATCATCATCTCCTATAAAAGTAAATTCTAATATTCCAAGTCCGTTATTGATTGTTTTAAATTTTTTCATTCTATTATGCATCTCCTTTTGTTGGAATAAATGTAATGATTTCGTTTTTTAAATATACCATATTTAAGTCAATAAAAAAAGAATTATGCTTGATTATTTATATCTTTAATATAAAAAGTTGACTTTAAATATTTTTAGCTTGTAAATAATTCGCATTCACAAATGATAATTACTTGTATTAAAAAAGGCATTCTTCCAAAAAGAGAAGAATACCTTAATATTATGAATTTAATTCTTTAAATTGAGAATCATACATATCTTTATATATATCACAGTTATAATATAAATAATTATGATTGCCCATTCCTACTATTTTCCCATGATCTAAAACAACAATTTTATTACAATCTTTAACAGTTGATAATCTATGTGCGATTATAAATGTTGTCCTGTTTTGAGAAACTACTCCGGTAGCTTCTTTTATTATATTTTCAGTTTCTGAATCTATATTTGCGGTAGCTTCATCAAGTACTAATATTTTAGGATTTCTCAATATTACTCTTGCGAATGATATTAATTGTTTTTCGCCTAAAGACAGATTTTCGCCCTTAAATGATATTGGCATATTTATACCAAATGGTGTTTTCTTTAATAAATATTCTCCACCAACAGCTTTGAGTGCGTTAATGGCATCATCATCGCTATATTCTCTTTCCATTGTTATATTTGATTTTAATGTTCCTTTGAATAAGGCTGGCGTTTGAAGAACAATACCCATATTTTTTCTATATGACATTTTATTGTATTTTGATATTTCATTACCATCAAGTAGTATTGATCCACCATCATAATCATTAAATCTCAACAACAAATTCATAAGCGATGATTTACCGCTACCAGTATGGCCTACTATACCAATTGCTTCACCGGCAGATACATTAAGGTTTATACCATTAAGTACATAATTATCTTTTATGTAAGCAAATTTAACATCTATAAATTCGATGTTTCCTTTTATATCATCAGGTAATTCTATGCCATCAAATACTTTGGTATCTGTCTTTTCTTTAATAAATGCGTAAGCTCTGCTTGCCCCAACAATTGAATCTTCTAATTCATTTAAATTGTTGAATATTGTATCAAAAGGGTTAATCATTTTGTCGAGAGATTCAACTAATGCAGATACCATACCGATAGTAATTATAGTACCGAAGGCTTCAATTGTTGAGAAACCCAAGAATAGAAGAAGCCCTATTTCTACTAATCTTTTAATTAAATTTAATAATTCAAAACCTAATGATGCGTTAAGGGAAGCAGTAGTACGATCGTTTTTAACATATTTCCATACTAAATCCTCATATTCTTTTAATATCAAATCTTCCTGATTGAAATCCTGAATTATTAATGATCCAGTAATGTCTTCATTTAATTTACCATTAATTAGTGAACCGATTTCTCTTAAGTTAAGATAATACTTATGTACCCACTTACGATATATCGTTACCCATAAAATTAGTACTGGAACGATCGCTAATAAAATTAAGGCAAGCAGTGGATCTAATATAACTATACCAACGTAGATTATTATGATATTTAATATAGCATTAATTATCGAAAACATTGTAGTATAAAATATTCTTACACCACCACTATCTGATGTTATTTTCGCAACTATTTTACCATCAGGTTCTAAAGAAAAGTAATCAACAGGAAGAAAATTGATTTTTTTCATAGCTTCTTCTCTAATTTTACGTTCTATCTTCATTCCAGTTAAGGTATTTATATATTGGAATAAATATCTTGATGTAACTAAAGCTAGTGTAACAGCAAGATATGATAACAGATAAAAAATTATCATTTTATAATTTTCATTAGGTAAGAAATTATCTAATATCTCTTTTGTTATAAATGGAGTTAATGCTGATAATATTGATGTAGTAAAGCATAATAATATTGTCGCAATAACAAGCAGTTTTTCTTTTTTGATGTAAGGAATGATAAAACGTATCATCTGGCTTTTTTTAATTCTTTTAGCCTTCATTTTTATCTACCTCCATCTCTTGACTCTTAAATTGCTCATAATACCATCCGTGAAGCCTCATTAGTTCTTTATGCGAACCTGATTCTATAATGTGTCCCTCATCAAGAACTATGATTTTATCCGCGTGCATTACTGCAGAAAGCCTATGGCAGACAATTATATTAGTCTTATCATGGCGGTATTCTTTTAGTGATTTAATTATGTTAGCTTCAGTTTTGCCATCTACTGCAGAAAGTGAGTCATCAAGGATTAATACATCCTCGTTTTTTAAGAAGGCTCTAGCAATACCTAATCTTTGTTTCTGACCCCCTGATAAGGTTACACCATATTCTCCTACTATAGTATCAACACCATCATTTAAATCATTTATATCTTTTTCGAAATCAGCAAGCCTTATTGCTTCATCAATTTCTTCTTTTTTAGCGTTTATTTTACCTAATTTGACATTGTCTATAATACTTCTTGAAAACAAAATATGTTCTTGAGGTACATATGATATTCTTTCTCTTATAGACTCTATTTTATATTCTTCAATCGGAATATCGTTTATATATATTTCAAACATTCTTGTAGGATATTGTCTTTCAAGTTGCCTTACAAGTGTTGTTTTACCAGAACCTGTTTTACCTACAATACCTAAGGTTTCGCCTTTATGTATTGTTAAATTAATATTATCTAGAATAATATTTTCTTCATCTGGATAACTGAAAGAAAAATTTTTGAATTCTATTTTTTTAATTATTTTACATTCTAAATCATTAGTTGATACAATTTGACTTTTTGAATTATAAACTTCATTTAATCTATCCGCACTTATAAGTGACTGATAAAAATTATTGATCATCGCACCCATTCTTGTAAGTGGAGATTGAAACAAGCCCAAATACATAGAAAAAGATACGAGTAAGCTTATTTCATTAAGCCTTCCTATGTAATAGAAATAAGCACCAAAACTGAAACATAGAAGAGTAGATATTCCTACGATAAACTGAAACAAAGGCTGAAATATCACATTTATTTTAAGGTTTCTTTTTTCTACATCAAATACTACCTCACTATATTCTAGATTCTTCTTATAATTTTCATCTTCTTTAGAATAGGCTCTAATAGTTCTTACATTGGTAATGGATTCTAATACGACATTACCCATCAAAGAAGATTTTTCTCTAACGATACGCCAGTTTTTTTGCACCTTAGCTTTTAACATCATATTGGAAATTAAAATAAATATTAGAGGAAAAAAACAAATTATTGCAAGTAAATAATCTATCATTATTAACTGTATAAAGGCAACAACAACAGTGATGAAATCTAAAAATATATTTAATAATCTGTTTCCACCACTGAATTTTACAGTATTGATATCTCCAATAGCTCTAATTAATAAATCACCTGATTGGAATCTTTCAAAAAAATTACCATCCTGTTTCAATATGCTTTTCATATATCTATCATGAAGTGCATAATAAAGTGATGTTGTCAGTCTATTTTGGCACAACCTTTTTATTACTGAATCAACATAAATACCAATTACTACAGCAATAAAAGGGATCATTACATCATATATCAAATAATCCCTTGTAATATTTCCTGATTCTATTGTTCTAGTAAGTTCACCGATAATTCTAACAGGTAAAACATTTAATACTGCCAGTATAAGACCGAAAAGGACAACTAAGAGATAGCGCCACCAGTTTTTCTTTATAAACCAGTCCATACTTTTGATAAATTTAAACATAAAGCACCGCCAATTTTTTACATAATAATTATACATTAAAAGCACGTAAATTAACATTTAAAAAATAATTTTCATCACTTTTTCATTTAATCTTTTGTTAGTTATTATTTTATGATAAAATAATAACTGTGAGGAGAGTGAGGGCTTTGAAGAAAAATTCTTTAAAGGCTTGGCTTTATTTACTCCCA
>CAKZZJ010000167.1 GCA_937885165.1 uncultured Caryophanales bacterium | reverse complement strand
TTTAATATGTTACTTCTATTGAATATTTAAGTGATTAATAGCATAAAAAATGAAATTTAAGAAATAAAAAAGCTTTCAATCAGATGATTAAAAGCCTTATTATATAAATTATGTTTATTAGATTAGTTTACTGAAGAGTTAGCTCCTTCAATTTCTTCAATCTCTTCTTCTAATTCTTCTTTTTCCTTTTCTTCTTCTTTCTTTTCAAGAACCTCTTCTTCAGATACTTCTATTTCTACAGGTTCTATAGAGGTAGGATTTCCTTCACCAATTACATTTTCTGTTTCAGCATCAAATAGATGAACATGATTCAAATCAAATACTAATTTAACTTCATCGCCAACTTCAAGATCATCTCTTGATGATACAGCACCGATAATTTGGTCTCCATCAATTGATGCATAAATATTAGTTTCAGCACCAAGTAATTCTGACATTTCAACCTTAACAGTTACAACACCTTCTGGCCATGTTTCAAAAATTAGTTTTGTTCTTTCATCATATACATCTTCAGGTCTAATACCTAAGATGATATCTTTTCCTTCATATCCTCCTTCAACTGCCGCCTCTACTTTGCCATTTGGAAGTTTGATTTTAACAGAACCATTTTGAGATGTAAATACTCCACCTTTTTCTAATTTACCATGTAGGAAGTTCATTGGAGGTGTACCAATAAATCCACCAACGAATACATTTGCTGGAGAAGAATAAATTTCACGAGGGTTACCAACTTGCTGGATTCTACCATCACGCATAACAACGATTCTTGATGCCATAGTCATAGCTTCAATCTGATCATGTGTTACGTAAATTGTTGTACAGCCAAGTCTTTTATGCAATTTTGCAAGTTCACCACGCATTGTAACACGTAATTTAGCATCTAGGTTAGATAGTGGTTCATCAAGTAAGAATACATTCGCATGCTGAACGATGGCTCTACCTAAGGCAACTCTCTGACACTGACCACCAGATAACTGTCTTGGATAACGTTGCAAAAATTTTTGTAAACCTAACATATTTGCAGCTTCAGCAACTCTTGCTTCAATTTCTTCTCTTGGAACTCTTCTTATTTTTAAACCAAATGCCATATTTTCATATACTGACATATGTGGATATAAGGCATAGCTTTGGAATACCATTGCGATACCTCTATTTTTAGGTGATACATCATTCATTCTTACATTATCAATATAGAAATCACCTGATGAAATATCTTCAAGTCCAGCAATCATTCTTAGTGTAGTTGATTTACCACAGCCAGATGGACCTACAAAGATGATGAATTCCTTATCATCGATGTGTAAATTAAAATCAAAAACTGCTTGAACACCATTAGGATAAATCTTATTAATGTTAACTAAATCTAATGTAGCCATAATAGCCTCCTTCTTGTTTGCCTAAATTATACAACAAAAAAATAAAAAAAAATATGTGCATTTTGCACAAAATTATTTATTTTCCATAACCTCATACAAAACATACATATCTTTAAATTTTCTTAAATCAAAGCCGGTATCATTATAAAATTTATCTAATTTATAAATAAGTGTATTTCTATGAATATACATATTTTTACTAGCTTTTGAAATATTTAAATCATTATTTATAAAACCTTTTATAAATTCTTCATTAATTCCTTCATTATAAATAAGATAATCGAATATTTCTTTCTTATTTAAAACATTATCAGATGATATTACTGCAGATTTTAAATCATAAATACCACTATCTAAATTATCTAAGAGATTTATCGCTATAGATGTCTCTTTTTCAAGATTTTTAGTCTTAAAAGAATAATACGCAAAAGGTGTAAAAGATAAATCTATAGATAATGCATTTATAATATTCTTTATATCATCAACATCTTTAAAATCATGATATATAATTAAATAATTATCTTTATCATCAAAAGATAATTGTTTGCCAAATATCTGCATAAATGATTCTTTTAATAATTTTTCATCTTTAAAATTTTTCTTAAGGACAATAAAATTCATAATCAATCATTTCTTTCTTCATTTAAAATTTCATCATCTGTATATATTTTAATTTTTCCTTCACTATCTTTAACTTCTTTTACTTCAGCATCAATTATATTAAATGATTTATATAATTCATATCTTCTTATGTCAATAAGTTTTGTCTTTGACATATAATCTGATAATGATCTACCTTTTTTTACTGATATTATAGCACTCGCAATTAGAAGCGGAAAACTTGATATAACAATGCTAGTTCCGATTAATTCCCTAACTGCATAATTTGAAATTGTAGCTTTTTCATTATTTGATTTAAAAACCCTAGTTCTTGATGCAAGTCTACCAAGAGTCTGGAATTTAAAGAATGTTGGGAAAATAACTAAATATATTGCTGAATAAACAAACCTTACTGAAAATAAAACAACTGATTCTTTAAAATATAATGCTAAAAAATCATATAAAGCATTAAATAATTCTTTTGAATTACCACTATAACTTTCTAATTTTTGAGTAAGTATAGATAATAATACATCCAACTGATTTGTATCATAATTAGCTAATTTATATATTAAATTAACTGTTAATGAAGATAATACAATTATTATTGAGACATCTATTATAAAAGCTAAAAATCTTTGTGCTCCTGAAGCATTTAAATTTTTCATTATTTCATCACCCACCTAATTATACAACTAATAAAGCAAAAAAAACAATAATTAAATCTATTTCTTTATTAAATCAAGTGCTTCCCTTACTTCAAGTCCTAATAAAGATAAATCTATATCACTATCAGTAGAAATAGTTAAAGTTTTGATATTATTAACTGTATTTTCAATTAATTCTTCATAATTAAATAAAGTCTCATAATATCTTGCTTTATCAAGTTTTGGATTTGTTGTAGGATTTTTTGGTACATATACCGTACAGCAGTCCTCAAATGGTTTAATTGAAATATCAAATGTTTCAAATTTATAAGCAAGTTTTATGATATCTTGTTTATCATATGTTACAAGAGGTCTTATAACTGGAATATTTATCACTTCATTTATAACATTCATACTTGATAAGGTTTGGGATGCAACCTGGCCAACTGATTCACCTGAAATAAGACATAAATCACCATTATTTTTTGCACAGATTGTCGCAATACGATACATCATTCTTCTCATTATTGTTATTAAATATGATTCATCTACATATTCAAGCAAAGCCTGATGTATTTCCTTAAATGGTACAAAATGAATCTTAATTTTGTTATTTAAAGAATACCTAGCCATAATTTTGGCTAAATCGATAACCTTTTGAGCTGATTCAATTGATGTAAGCGGAGTTGATTCAAAGTGAATGCACTCAACCTCAATTCCTTGCTTCATTGCCATAATTCCTGATACAGGAGAATCTATTCCTCCTGACAACAACAATAATCCTTTTCCGGCAACACCTACAGGGAAGCCTCCTAAGGCTCTAATCTGATTTATATATAAATAAGCATTTTTATTTCTTATTTCAATATGTAAACATAAATCAGGATGATGAACATCTACTTTTAATATTTTTACCTTAGGTAAAATAAATCCTGCAACTTCCTGAGATATTTCAAGCGACTTTAAGGGATAATTTTTATCAGCTCTATTGGTATCTACTTTAAATGTCATACCATCTTTGGCAAATTCATTTACCATCTTTAAGCCATTTTCTTTAATGTCATCCAAATCATCAGTTGTTTTTAAAACTAAAGAATATGATGAAATACCTGATACAGTATCAAGTCTTTT
>CAKZZJ010000166.1 GCA_937885165.1 uncultured Caryophanales bacterium | reverse complement strand
TATTATATGACAAGAGGACATATGATTTTAAGACGTTGTATTTTTAACGCATACTCAAAATCATTTAATTGCATCGTTGCTAGTAAGGATGGTATAAAAACATTAAAATTTCATGATTTATTTAATGAAAACGATTTCAAATTATGATAAAATATATTGGGTGTCAATTATGCTTAGTGTTATTTTAAATAAAAATGAAGAAATAAATATAATTAATGGCTATCCTTGGGTCTTCAGTAATGAGATTAATAATTTTACTGGTGAAATTAAAAATGGAGAAGTTTGTAAGGTATTAAACTTTGATAAAAGATTTGTAGCCTATGGTTTTTTAAATACTTCATCAAAGATAATGGTAAGAATCTTATCGCTAAATGAAGATGAAGTAATTAATAAAGATTTCTTTAAAAGAAGAATTAAATATGCGATAGACCATAGAATTAATTTAGGTTTTAATTCAACCAGGCTTGTTTTTAGTGAAGCCGATAGACTTCCTGGATTAATTGTTGATAAGTATGATGATTATCTATCAGTATCGTTTTTATCACTTGGTATGGAAATGATAAAAAAGGATATTGTTGATATCTTAATTGAACTTGTTAATCCTAAGGGCATATATGAAAGAAGCGATTCTCCTGTTAGATTAAAAGAAGGATTAGAAGAAGTAAAAGGATATTTATATAATGAATTTGATCCCGTTGTTTTAATTGAAGAAGATGATATTAAAATGTATGTCGATTTAAAGGATGGACAGAAAACAGGTTATTTTTTGGATCAAAAATTAAATAGAGATATCTTAAGGTTATATGCTAAAGATAATGTTGTACTTGATGCGTTTTCGAATGTCGGAGGATTTGCATTGCATGCTGCGAAATATAAAGCTAAATATGTTGATGCATGTGACATATCAAAAAAGGCTTGTGATGATATAAAAAGGAATGCCATATTAAATGGTTTTGATAATATCAATCCAATATGTGTAGATGTATTTGATTATTTAAGGGATGAGAAGAATAAAAATAAATATGATATTATTATTCTTGATCCTCCAGCATTTACTAAAGATAAATCTACAGTAAAAAAGGCAATCAAGGGTTATAAAGAAATCAACTTACAAGCATTAAAATTAATTAAACATGGTGGATATTTATTCACATTCAGTTGTAGTCAGCATATGACGATGAGTTTATTTTATGATACTATCAAGGAAGCAGTAAGAGATTCTAAAAGAAATGTAGCGTTAGTTGATTTTAGAATCCAGGCTCCTGATCATCCGTCACTTATGGAATCTATAGAACAATTATATTTAAAATGTATTATTTTGAGGGTGGAGTAGAATTATGTATGATGTTATTATTATAGGATCTGGCATTATTGGTTCTAGTGTTGCTAGATTCTTAAGCAAGTATGAAGCTAAGGTTTTAGTTTTAGAAAAAGAAAATGATGTTTCCTGTGGAACAACAAAAGCTAATTCTGGTATTGTTCATGCAGGCTTTGATGCACACGAAGGAACAAACAAGGCATATTTTAATGTAAGAGGTGCCAAAATGTTTAAAGACCTAAGTGAAGAATTAGAATTTCCTTATGAAGAAAATGGAGCGTTTGTTTTATCTTTTACTGAAGAAGGTCTTTCTACATTAAAAGAATTAAAACAAAGAGGAATCAATAATGGTCTTGATGAAGATGAACTTGAAATATTAGATGGCGATGAAATAAGAAAGATTGAACCTAATATTACTAAAGATGTCAAATGTGGGTTATATGCAAAAAAATCAGGAATAGTAAGTCCATACGAGATGTGTATAGCAATGTTTGAAAATGCCAAGGCTAATGGTGTAGAATTTAAATTCAATGAGTGTGTAAAAGATGTTAAAAAAGAAAATGAAAAATTTGTTGTTAAAACAGATGATAACACGTTTGAAGCCAAAATATTGATTAACGCGGCTGGCTTATATTCAGATACAATTAATAATATGTTATCTGATGAAGAATATCATATTACTCCAAGAAGAGGAGAATATGTTTTACTTGATCATGAATTTGAAAATATTACAAATAAGACACTATTCCAGCTTCCGACAAAAATGGGTAAAGGTATTTTAGTTGCTAAAACATGCCATGGTAATATCTTAGTTGGCCCTACAGCTAAAGATCAGGAAGATAAAGAAGATAAATCAACTTCATATTTTGGTTTAAAGGAAGCATGGGATAAAGGAAGTTTAACCATCAACAATCTGCCAAGAGGTGGAATTATTACGCAGTTCAGCGGACTTAGGGCTCATGAAGATAAAAATGATTTTACTATATCTTGGTCAAATGATGTTGATAATTTATACAATCTTATCGGTATTGAATCTCCAGGACTTGCATCATCTCCTGCTATTGCCGCATATGTAGCAGAAGAAGTTAAGAAAAAATTAAATTTAAAAGAAAATAAAAATTATAATCCTCATAGAAAAGCAATAAAAAGAATAACAGCTATGACTGATGAAGAAATAAAAGAAGCATTAAAGCTTGATAAAAATTATGGTCACATAATTTGCAGATGTGAAAGAGTCAGTGAAGCTGAAATAAGAGAGGCTATAAGAAGAGGAGCCCGTGATTTAGATGGCGTAAAAAGAAGGACTAGAGCCGGCATGGGAAGATGTCAGATGGGCTTTTGTACACCAAAGATTATGTCAATATTAGCAGAAGAATTAAATATAGATATTAAGGATGTAACTAAATCTGGACATGATTCTAAAATAGTTTTAAGAGGTATTAAAGAATGAAAAACGTTAATATAGTTATTATAGGTGGTGGCCCTGCAGGTTTAGCTGCGGCAGTAGGTGCTTACGATAAAAACGAAAAAGACATTTTAATACTAGAAAGAGAAGACAAACTTGGTGGTATTTTAAACCAGTGTATTCACAATGGCTTTGGGCTTCATACATTCAATGAGGAATTAACTGGTCCTGAATATGCAAATAGATTTATTGAAGAAGTAGAAAAAAGAAAAATAAATTATTATCTTAATACAACTGTAATAAATATAAGTGATGATTTAGTTGTTAAAGCATTAAAAGAAGGCGAACTTCTTGAAATTAAAGCAAAAGCAATCATCCTTGCCTGTGGGTGTAGAGAACGTCCGCGTGGAGCTATCAATATAGCTGGAGCTAGATGTGCAGGTATATATAGCGCTGGTACAGCTCAGAAACTTGTAAATATTGATGGTTATATGCCTGGAAAAGAAGTAGTTATACTTGGTTCTGGGGACATTGGCTTAATTATGGCAAGACGTATGACCTTTGAAGGTGCTAAAGTTAAAGCTGTAATTGAATTAATGCCTTATTCAAGTGGCTTAAACAGAAATATTGTTCAGTGTTTAAATGATTTTAATATTCCACTATATTTTTCTCATACGATAGTTGAAATAAAAGGTGAAGATAGAGTTTCATCAGTTGTGGTTGCGAAAGTAGATGAAAAATTAAATCCTATTATGGATGAAGCATTTGAAATAAAATGTGATACATTATTATTATCTGTTGGTTTAATCCCTGAAAATGAGCTTGCAAGAGAAGCTAATGTAGCGATGTCAAGAGTAACCCGTGGCGCTTTAGTAGATGATTCTTATATGACATCAGTTCCAGGTATATTTGAATGTGGTAATGTATTACATGTTCATGATTTAGTTGATTTTGTTTCTATCGAAGCTAAAAAAGCAGGAGAGGCTGCAGTAAATTATATTAATAAAGCCAAGAGTGACGATAAAGAAAAAATAGAAATCAAAACGGATGGGAAGGTACGTTATGTAGTTCCTGAATTATTAACTAAAAATGAAGATTATAATCCTATATCTTTAAAATTAAGAGTTGGTAATGTATATAAGGGTGTCAAACTTGAGGTTGTGGTTGATGGCAATGTATTAATTTCTAGGCCAAAAAGAGTACTTACTCCTGGTGAAATGCAATCAATTGATTTAAAAGAAAATGATGTTAAAGCTTTAAAAATGGCAAATGAAGTTCTAGTGAGGATAGCATAATGAAAGAATTTATTTGTATAAATTGTCCTATGGGCTGTAATTTAATAGTTGATGATAGTGATCTTAATAATATAAAAGTTACAGGAAACACTTGCAAGCGTGGAGAAACTTATGGTATTAACGAAGTTCTTCATCCAAAAAGAGTAGTTACATCTGTTATTAGAATTGACAACAGAAAAGAAGTATTATCTGTTAAAACTAACGATGGCATACCTAAAGAAAAAATATTTGAAGTATTGGATTTATTAAAGGAAACAGAAGCACACGCACCAGTTAATATCGGTGATGTTATAATAAGTGATATTTTGGGAACAGGCGTATCTTTAGTAGCCACTAAAAACATAAGGTGATAGAACATTATGAAAGACAAATATATTTTAGCTTTAGATCAAGGGACAACATCATCACGTGCGATTGTTTTTAATCATCAAGGGGAAATTGTTGGAATAGCCCAGGAAGAATTTAACCAAATTTATCCAAAACCAGGTTGGGTAGAACATGATCCTAAAGAAATATTATCAAGTGAAATGGCATCTTTACATTCAGCAATAATTAGGAGTGGTGTTTCAATTAAAGATATTTCGGCAATCGGTATTACTAATCAGAGAGAGACAACAATTTTATGGGATAAAAAAACTGGCAAGCCAGTATATAACGCAATCGTATGGCAGTGTAGAAGAACAGATGAATATTGCAAAAAATTATTACAGAATAAAGATTTAGATGATTTAATCTATAAAAAAACCGGTCTTAGACTTGATGCATATTTCTGTGCTACAAAAATCAAGTGGATACTTGATAATGTAGAAGAAGCAAGAGAATTAGCATTAAAAAATGAATTACTATTTGGTACTGTAGATACATTTTTACTTTGGCACTTAACTGGTGGAAAAGTTCATAAAACTGATTATACTAACGCATCACGTACATTATTATTTAACATTCATACCCTAAAATGGGATGATGAATTATTAAACTTATTTAATATTCCTAAATCAATATTACCTGAAGTATATCCATCAAGTCATCTATTTGGTCATACAAGCGTTGATATTGTGGGTTCATCTATTCCGATTACTGGTATAGTTGGCGATCAGCAAGGTGCCTTATTCGGTCAGCTATGTGTAAATAAAGGTGATATCAAAAATACTTTTGGCACAGGCTGCTTTATGCTTATGAATACAGGAGATGAAATAATTAGAAGCAAGCATGGCCTTATCACTACCCTTGCTGCATCACGTGAAGGTGAAAAACCTAATTATGTATTAGAAGGTTCTGTATTTATCGGTGGTGCTGCAGTTAAGTGGCTTAAGGATGAAATGAGACTTATAAGAGACTTAAATGAAACAGAAGAATATTCAAATAAAATAACTGATACAGACGGTGTATATGTTGTTCCGGCATTTACTGGTCTTGGCGCCCCACATTGGGATGCTGAAGCAAGAGGTATAATTGTTGGTATTACAAGAGGCACATCAAAAGAACATATTGTTAGAGCGACAATGGAAGGTATTGCATACCAGGTATATGATGTTTTAAAAGCTATGGAAAATGACCTTGGAATAGATATTAAAACATTATGTGTTGATGGTGGTGCATCTAAAAATAATTTCTTAATGCAGTTTGAGGCTGACATCCTAAAGGCTGAAGTAAAAAGACCAAAAGTAATAGAGGTTACTGCCCTTGGTGCTGCATATCTTGCGGGCTTAAAAATTGGCTACTGGAAAGATATAGAAGACATAAAGAAGAATAAAGAAATAGAAAGAATATTCCCTCCGACAATGTCTGATGCGAAAAGAACTGAGAAGATTCACGGCTGGCATCAAGCAGTCAAATTATCAATGATACATTAAATATAAAAATCTTAAATCTTGATTTTTAAATTATTATATGATATATTTCTTTAAGAGAAGGGAGAATGTTATATGCAATCAATTAAATATAGATATGACACTCAGTTATTAATTGAGGGTCACGATTTAGATGAAGATGAAATCAGTGATTATTTCGGAGAGCATTTTGATGGAGATTGCTTACTGGCTGTAGGTGATGAAGATTTAATCAAAATTCACTTTCATACTAATGAACCTTGGAAAGTCTTAGAATATTGCCGTACATTAGGCGAAATCTATGATATCGTTGTTGAAGATATGGATAGACAATCTAGAGGTTTAAAAGGTTAATAAATTGAAAATAAAACTATGAAAATCAAAATGATGAGTAATAGTTTTTTTCTTTTCTAAACTATGATACATATATAAAAATCCTCCTGCCATTATTATATGACAGGAGGACATATGATTTAAGACGTTGTATTTTTAACCCATACGTTGAATGCCCCATCTTCCATTAATTTGTGAAGTTCATTCTTTTTTGTTTCAGTTTCATAATGCCCTTTATCTTCTTTTTGAACTTAAAAAAAATAATATATTCCAATAGCACAAAACGCTACAAGTCTAATTCCTAACCATATTTCCCACCCCATATTTTTGGCCTCCTTTTCTATGCATAATATTTCATTCTTCAATAGGTTTTATAAATATATTATTCCATCTACACTTGTTATCTTATAATTTGCATTTACTGCAGCAATACTATCGACTTTGTATGATGTATTTATAAAAACTTGTGATGATGCTGGAGATGTTCCTCTAATTATGAATGAACTACTTAAGGTAGTGTTGTATGAGCCCCCATTTGTAAAATATAATTTTATTTGATATGTACCCTTAACATATATTTGAAGTTGACTAAAGTTTTTTACTGATCTACTTAATATTGCCTTTTGCTTAAAATAAATGTTATTACCAGAAAAGTTATAAGATATTAAATCTATATCATCTATATATTTTGAACTTGCTTTTACTTCATTATTACCTTTAATATTTCCTGAAGTAGATTTCGAACAGGAACTAATTATTAAAAAAAGTTAACAGCAGTATGAGCGTTGTAGCAAATTTTTTCATTTATAATCGCCTCCAGTGGCATGTGCACAACACACATATCTAAAAATATCATACCATACAGTGGGGGGGGTCAAGTTTATTTATAAAAAAATCAAATTGTATATGGTATTTTAAAAGTTTAGGTTATTTAAATAAAAGTATTGACAAAAGATGTTTTTTGACTATAATCATATTGAAATTGAAAATAGTCAGAGGTGTTATAATGATTTATATTAATAGAGCAATTGAAAATATCCTAAAAAAAAGATTTGAAACTTCAAAATCTGTCGCAATTACTGGCGCAAGACAAGTTGGTAAAACAACAATGACTAAGCATTTATATTCTGATATTAAAAGAATCAATTTAAAAAATGTTGTTTTATATAATAATGCTAAAGAAGATCCTCAGGGTTTTTTAGAGAATTTTTATAGACCATTATTTATTGACGAAGTTCAAAGAGTTCCTGAACTTATTGATGCGGCAAAAACTATACTTGATGATGTAAATGACAGAAGCAATTACATTTTCTCAGGATCACAAAAATGGGAACTTATGAAAGGTCTTTCTGAATCTCTTGCTGGAATGGTTTCAATATTAGAACTAGGAACATTATCATTAAGAGAAATTTACAATATTTCTTTTAATAAAGCTTTTATTCCCACTTTGGAATACTTAAAAGAACGCGAATCTAACATTAAAAAATATGATAATGTTTGGAAAGTTATTCATAGAGGAGGATATCCAGAACTTTATGATGATAATCCAAGAGAATGGGAAGAGTTCTATTCTTCATATGTTAGTACATATATTGAACGAGATGTTTATGAAGCAACTAAAGTAAGAGATTTTAATATGTTCTATAAATTCATGGTATCAGTAGCAGCAAGAACAGGTAATATGCTTGATTATAGCAGTATATCAAAAGATATTGGTGTTTCTATAGAAACTATTAGGAATTGGATATCAGTATTAGAAAAAACAGATATTATTTATTTATTAGAACCATATTATAATTCTCATTTATCTAGAGCAATAAAAACACCAAAAGTATATTTTAGAGATACTGGACTTTGTGCGTACTTAACATCTTGGCTTACTCCAGAAACATTAGAAAATGGAGCGATGAATGGTGCTTTTTTTGAAACATTCGTAATAAATGAAATCATAAAATCATATATTAATGAAGGTAAAGATTACAAGAAGAGAATATATTATTATCGTGGTAAGGATAAAATCAAGAAAAAGGACAATGGAATTGAAACATTCGAAGAAAATGAAATAGATTTAATAATTGAAGAAAATGGCATTTTATATCCTATTGAAATAAAGAAAACATCAAACCCAAAGAAAGAAATGGCTTCTAGTTTTGATGTAATAGATAAAGATGTAAGTAAGAAAAGAGGGATTGGCGTAATTATTTGTCGCAGTGATTATAAATTAAAACTAAGAGATAATCTTTATTCGCTTCCAATAGAATATATTTAAAATAATAGTGTTTATTTTTTTTGATTGGTATGAAAATATATAAGAGGGTAAATAGTGGTGCTATATGCATTAAAGAATAATAAATATATGGGTACGGACGTATCAAAATAGGTAAACCCTGCTACTTAATAACAAGCATGCCAACACAATGGTTTTTACCAGAATATCGGCACTTTTTGTTATTTTATTGGGATACGCTTCATTTTTAACCCATACAAAAAAATATGGTTTCAAACAGAAACCATATCTTACTATTAATTTAAAGGATTAACATTTAATTTTTCCAACACGAACAGTATCTCTTGCAATCATAACTTCTTCGTTGGTTGGAATGATAAATAATTTAATTTTTGAATTAGGTGTTGATATTAATCTTTCATCTGAGAAAGTATCATTTAGTTTTTCATCAATTTCTACACCTAATACACCAAGACGCCTTGAGACATTAAGTCTTAAATGCTTTAGATTTTCACCCATGCCTGCAGTGAAGCATATTGCATCACATCCACCCATATATACATAATATGAAGCGATGTAATCAACAATTCTTTTAGCTTGAACATCAAACGCCATCTTGCATCTGTGATCGCCTGCATTCATACCATTTGTTACATCTCTTGCATCATTTGATCTTCCAGACATACCAAGTAATCCTGATTGTTTATTTAAAATGTTAACAACTTCAACGGCAGTTTTATTTTCTTTTTCGCAGATATAAGAAACAACAGTTGGATCCAAATTGCCGCTTCTCGTACCCATAGGAATACCCTCAAGTGGTGTTAGACCCATAGAAGTATCTTTACATTTTCCGCCTTCAACAGCGCATATAGAAGCACCATTGCCTAAATGACAAACGATAATTTTTGTATCTTTAAGTGGCTTACCTAATAATTGTGCACATCTGTCAGATACGAATTTATGTGATGTACCATGGGCACCATATTTTCTTATACCATATTTTTCATACCATTCATATGGTGTTGCATACATATAAGCTTCTTCAGGCATAGTTTGATGGAATACTGTATCAAATACTACAACTTCAGGTACCTTAGGTAAAGCTTTTTGGAAGGCTCTGATACCGATTATGTGAGCACGGTTATGTAGTGGTGCTAAATCAGCTAATTCAGCTATTTTATTAATAACAACTCCATCTTCACCATCAACCAATGTAGAATCCTTAAAGAATTCTCCACCTTGGACAATACGATGTCCAACACCAACTATTTCATCTAGGTGTTTAACAATACCTTTTTCAATTAAAGTATCCAAAAGTAATTGTACGCCCTCTGCATGTGTAGGTAGAACTGGATGTGTTTCTTCTTTAAGACCATTGTATTTTAAAGTAAAAATACCTTCTGCAAGTCCAATCCTTTCCATGTTACCTGATGCGATAACTTCTTCTTGTGGCATTTCAAGTAATTGGAATTTAATAGATGAACTACCTGCATTAACTGCCATAATTTTTGCCATTTTTTAATTCTCCTTTAATAAATTTTTATTTTTTTCAAACCACGCTTCAATATCAAGCAAGGCATCATTAAATACCTTAACATCTTTAAAACTTGGTAGTTTGACCATAAAACATTTCAGATTATCAATTTTCTTTTTATATAAGAAAATAATAATTTTAGGCTTTGTAGCCTTAAACATGTCATCAGGAAGTTCTAATATTCCTAAGATTGACATATCATTAAGAAGCTTTTTTTTAAAAGCCTTGTCTTTATCATAATCAAAGAAATCATTTTCTACCAATCCTAAAATAATTCCTTCATCATTTAACATGTTCTTATATTTTAATATTGCATCGTATGGAAAATAATAATTATCTTTAAATTCCTTATGTGGCATATCAAAGGTGATAATATCCATATTGCTCAAGTTTGATTTTAATGAGTCTTCTAGATGTATATCTACTAAATTAGATGTTAAATCAGCCAACATCTTAGTGATTTTACACATCCATTCATCATTGTCAACTGCGTATATTGTTAATTCTTTATCAAGATAATTTGCTAAAGTGATAAGTAAATTACCTGTTCCTACTAACGGATCAAGTAAATTTATTTTTTCTTTTGTTACTATTTTTGAAACTAAATAAGAGAAGAATATTCCTATAGTATCAGGTGTAGTAAGTCCGTTAGGTATTCGCATTTCTTTTAAAGCTCTTAAAGTTATTGACTGAAATGCTTTTCTTACATCTTCAACAGAAAAATCTTTATCTTGTAATTTTAAATAGACATCTTTTAATCGATTATAATCTTCTTTTTTATCTATGTTTTGTAATATATCACCCTCTAAGATATTATTAACACTCATTTCTAATAATTCAAAGTAGGGTTTATGAAATATTTCATGTAAGATGATTATTGATTCATCTAAAACATCATAAAATAATTCCATATTATTTTCTTCATTTTGCATATTCATACACCAATAAATATTATAACAAATATTTTAATTTATATCAACTTGCAAAAACATTATCTATGGCGGAAAGTATTTCATATGGAGTATCTACAATAATACCATTCCAGATATTTTTAAGATATTCTTTTTCCTTAAATCCATATGATACGATAATACCTTTTATTCCGGCATTCATTATTGTTTTTATATCAGTATCACTATCACCTATTAATAAAATATCGTTATAATCTATGTTGTATTTGGCTTTTATAATGTTTATTCCATCAGAATCTGGTTTTCTTTTGATGTTCATGCCATCTCCGATTATATAATCAAATAAATTATTATAAAATTTAGCTATAAGCTTTTTTGCTATTTTTACATTCTTATTTGTGAACAAAACTATATTATATCCTTTATATTTTAATTCTGATATAACATCATAAATTCCATCATACGTTTTAGTGTAATTAGCGTAATTTATTTCATAATATTTAATGAACTCATCATACATCGAATCTAGTTCTTTTGGATTACCTGCGGCATCTTTAATTAAATTTCTTATGCCATTACCAACTAAGGCTTTGGTCTTATCTATACTTACTTCATTATAATTAAATAAAGATAAAACATGATTTAATGATGTGTTTAAGTCTTCTAATGTATCTAATATTGTGCCATCAAGGTCAAAAATTATCGTTTTATTCATAAAAACCTCTCATTTTTCTTGAACAATTTCTTGAATTAGATAATAATATTATATAAAATAATGTTTGGGGTGGAAATATGTTTAAGTCAAATTATTTAAAAAATATTTATGAAAATTTCAAAGAAGAAAACAAGGATAAGTCTGAATATTTAGAGGCTGCAGAAGAAATCCTTACATCAATTGAGCCAGTAGTAATGGAGAATAAAGTTTATGAAGACAAGGCACTAATTGAAAGATTTTTAACACCGGAAAGATTTGTTGAATTTAAGGTTGTGTGGACCGATGATAAAGGTAACATAAGAGTTAACAAAGGTTATAGATGCCAATATAATAGCGCTATAGGACCATATAAGGGTGGGCTTAGATTTCATCCAAGTGTCAATGAATCAATAATTAAATTTTTAGCATTAGAACAAACCTTAAAAAATTCACTTACTACTTTACCTATGGGTGGTGGAAAAGGCGGATCTAATTTTGATCCTAAAGGAAAATCTGATAATGAGATTATGAGATTCTGCCAGTCTTTTATGACTGAATTATACAAATATATCGGTCCAAACGAAGATGTTCCTGCAGGAGATATCGGTGTTGGTGGAAGAGAAATAGGTTATTTATTTGGGCAATACAAGAGAATAACTAATGACTTCAGCGGTACATTAACTGGAAAGGGACTAACTTATGGCGGATCTTTAGCTAGAAAAGAAGCAACTGGCTATGGTCTATGCTATTTTGTTGATGAAGCATTAAAAACAATTAAGAATGATTCGTTCAATGGTAAAAAAGTAGTTATATCAGGTTCTGGTAATGTTGCAATATACGCAAATGAAAAGGCAACTGAACTTGGTGCGAAAGTAGTAGCTATGAGCGATTCTAATGGTTATATTTATGATGAAGAAGGAATTGACCTTGATGTAATCAAGAGAATAAAAGAAGTAGAAAGAGAAAGAATTTCACTTTATCCTAAATATGCTAAAAGAGGAAATTATTTTGAAGGTTCAAGAGGTATTTGGGAAATTAAATGTGATATAGCATTACCTTGTGCTACTCAGAATGAAATTGATCTTAAATCTGCTAAAACTTTAGTCAAAAATGGTGTAATATTAGTTGGCGAAGGTGCTAATATGCCATCTACGCTTGAGGCTGCAAATTATTTTATTGAAAATGATATAATATTCTGTCCTGCAAAGGCTGCGAATGCTGGTGGTGTTGCAACATCAGGGCTTGAAATGAGTCAGAATTCTCTTAGATATTCATGGACATTTGAAGAAGTAGATAATAAATTAAAAGATATTATGGTTAACATATTCAATAATAGTTATAATGAAACATTGAAATATGGCAAAAATGAATGTGATCTTTTAACAGGTGCTAACATAGCAGGATTTAAAAAAGTCGCTACTGCAATGTTAGAACAAGGAATTTAATAAAAAAAGAAAAGAAAAAAGATTTGGATTTAATCTCCAAATCTTTTTTTATCGACGTTCTTTAATACGAGCTGCTTTTGCAGATAAAGTACGAATATAATGTAGTTTAGCTCTTCTTACTTTACCTTTTCTAAGTACATCAATGTGGTCGATCTGTGGTGTGTGAACAGGGAATGTACGCTCAACACCGATACCATAAGAAATCTTTCTTACAGTGAATGTTTCACTTATGCCACTACCTTGACGTTTAATAACTAAACCTTCAAATGGTTGTAGACGATGAGTGGTTCCTTCAACTATCTTAACGTAAACTTTAACTGTATCACCAGGACGAAATTTTGGTCTTTCTTGTAGGTATTCAGCTGTAATTTCGTTAATTAAGTCTTGACCTTTTGCTTTAGCCATAATCTTATCTCCTTATAACAAAACTCATAGCCATAACCCAATTGCCAGCGGAGTAATGTGCTTTGCTCATACAAGCCTCATTATAATATCACAAAACAAATTCAATTTCAAGAAAAATTTATATAAGTTTTTTGGCAAAATAAAAGGATGCAACGCATCCGATTATTTATTATCTTAAGCTAAGAATAAATGTTTAGTTAAAATTGAACAAATTAAGTCAATCCAACCTAAAATATTTCCAAAGAAGAATGTAGCTAATAATGCCATTACTAATGATACAGCGTTTTTCTTCTCTAGGAAATATGACCATCTTACTAAAATTTCAGTAATCCAGTTTACAAAAGGAACTAATAATAAGATGACTTGTACAACTCTACTAAAACTATTAAATGTCTTATGAAATGTCATTTTTTCCTCCTCTTTTCGATTTAAATTATATACTTTGTGAGATAATTTTTCAATATTATATTAATAAAATTAAAAAAAAACTCAACTTTTATTTAGAAGTTGAGCCAAATCCACCATTTCTGATAGTTTTTACATCATCATCAAAGGTTATGCCATATTCTACAAATATACCTTGCATAAAGGCATCACCTTTTTTGAGATTCAATTCTTTATTCTCATTTGAGTCGTTGGTTATTTTAGCAAATATATGACCTTCATTATCTGAATAATAATAATCACTATCAATTATACCAACAGTATTGTTTAGTTGTAGCCTGTATTTAAATCCTAAGCCACTTCTTGGGTATAATTTTAAGACATAATTATCTTCCATATAACATCTTATACCAGTAGGTATTTTAATTGTCTGACCCGGTTTTAAATTAATATCAAATGGTAAATAAAAATCATAACCAGCTGAGTTTTTGGTTGCACGAGCTGGTTTTTTTAGATTTTCATATATATATTTTATCAGAAAATTAAATATGTTATTGTACCGAAGTTGAGGATTTGAAAAGATTTTTCTATATACAAAATATTTATAAATTGCAAATTTTTTAGTTATTTAATTAAAAAGTATGAAATTAAAACAACTTTTACAAAAAATATCATATATATATTTTATTTCATCTTCAGTAAAATTTTCAACTGAATTTTTATAATTATCAAATGATACAAATTCAAAACGAGCGACTCTTTTAAATTCACTCATCAATATGAACCATCCTTATAAAGAACTACACGGCCTTCGCGTTTGGTTGCCTTAACATCGATTACTCTTTGATTTGAACTTCCAACCCAGTGAATCTTTGGATCGAATTTATCTATTTCAAATCTACCGTCGCATAAAACATCAATCATGGAAATAAAAGGTAAACTTGAGATTTGTTCCCAAGTATAGCCTGTAT
>CAKZZJ010000165.1 GCA_937885165.1 uncultured Caryophanales bacterium | reverse complement strand
CTACAAATACACGAAAATGTACTCCGGATCTGATCCGCTCTTTGTAGAGGGCGATATCTTCCGTATTACCATCCCTCTAACAGAAGTTGCAACGGCTACCGTTGGTCCTGAGGGAACTGTCCCTCACGATGTCTCTCACGGTGTCCCTCACGATGTCTCTCACGGAAACATTAGTGACAGCATTTATGCCATGATAGCAGAGAACCCACATATCACACGTGAGCAGATGGGAGAAAAACTTAATCTAAGCAGCAAAACCATTGGTCGCAAAATAAAAGAACTCGGAAACATCCGCTATATAGGAAGCGGCAATAACGGTCACTGGGAAATTGATTCTTCTGAACTGAACAACAATTTAGATTTTAACTGTTAAAGGTGATTAACATGGATTTTAAAACTTGGCTCAATACAAAATATTCTAGGTTAGAAGTAAAATTTTTTACTGATACGGGTAAGGAAATTGCTTTTAAATATATTCCTAATTTCTCAGATGATTGTCCTGATGAATGGAAAAAATAAGATAGATTTATTTCAAAAGGGAGGATAAAAATAATGGATATTTTTGATATTATACCTGATAATTTTTTCTCGCTATTATCATCAAAAAACAAAAAACTATATCTTGCCTGCTTGCTTCAGACTTTTAAAGTATACGAAACGGGCTCAATACTTGGCGTAGATAAAAAAATAGTTGTAGATGACTTACAGATTTTTTTAGAAAATAATTCCAAATATTTCTATAATCTTGATGAAGAAGAAAACGTAGATGAAGAAGATAAACCACAAACAAAAAGGGATGTCGCATATTATGTTTTAAAGAGGATGGAAGATTGTGGATGGATATATATTGATGTGACAAATGATTATGTTGAAATATTAAATTTCTCTGATGTTGCGATAACAGTGTGTGAGGCACTCCTTAATGCATACCCACAACTTGATTATTCAGAAGATTATCCTGATGATTATGTTAACCCAAATGAATATCAAGGTTATATTTATTCAATCTACTCATTATTAAACAAAAAAGATGATGTTGATTATTCACTGACATTTAGTTTAGTTTATTCAGAAACACGTCAGTTAATTAGATCAATTAGAAGACTTGATGTTAGAATGAAAGATTACATCCAATCTGTAATAGATAACACTGATATAAAATCACTTATGGAAAAGTTAGTGAATTATAAAAATGATATTTATGAAACATCATATATCAAACTAAAGATAAACGATAACATCGATAGATACCGTCTTGATATAATCACAAGATTAGAAGAATATCTTAAAGATGAAATGATATTAAATGCTGTAGCTTTAAATTATACAGCAGTAACCAAAACAAAAGAAGATGCTATAAGGAAGGCTGTTAAACAAATAGATGAAGTAATAGATGCCTTCGCAGCATTAAAAGAATTTATCGATGAACTTGATAATAAGAATAGAAATTATATCAATTCGACTATCGGTAAGATTAAGTTCTTGTTAAGTGAGGAAGATAATGTAGTTGGTAAATTAAATAGAATCCTAAAATATATCAAAGATTCAAATAAGGTTGGCAAACTTGATAAAGCTATGACCCTAGTAGATAAATTACATGATATTCCATCACTTAAAATTTATGATATGGAGAAATCTTTATATCAACCTAGAGGTTCATATCAAAGAAATCCAAATCAGATTTTGGATGAAAGCGGCTTAACTGGAATAGAACTTACTGATGATTTATTAGGTAATTTCAAAAATGCATATAATGAAAATGAAATAATATTATTTATTGAAAATAATTCAGTTGATGGCATATTTGATGCCTCAAGAATCGTAAATGATAATTGTGATAACAAAACATTTATGAAAGTTGTTTATGCAATAATAATTTCTGTTGAAAAAAGATACATTATCAATTTAAAAGATGAAATAATCGAAAATAAAACTTATAGTATTAGAAACTTTACTATAAGAAAGACACTTTAGGAGGTATATATGTTAGAAGCACTTGAAAATATGACTGTTGGTCAAAAAACACAGTTTAAAGATACAGCAAATAAACTTTTGTCTCAGACATTCTTATCAAGAGATAAAAGAGATAATAAAGAAGCATATTATTTTTTGATGAGTTACAAGGATTTATTTGATGAATTCTTCTCAATTTTAGGTTATGAACTTACACTTGATATCCAGATGGGTAGTGTAATGCTATCTGGTGCGAATTTATCTAGTAGCTTAAGACTTAAAAGAGATGAATCAATTATCCTGCTTATATTAAGACTTTTATATCATGAAAAGATGAAAGAAACATCACTTAATGAAAATATCGTTGCTTCAGTATCTGATATTCATGAAAAATATGATTATCTTCAGATTAAAAGAAAATTAAACAAAACTGATTTGGTAAATGCGTTAAGAATATTTAGAAGATATAATCTTATAGAAGCATCTGGTGATCTTGCAAATGCACAATCTAAGATTATAATACTTCCTACAATTTTATATGCGATTAAAACAGAAGATATCAATGAAGTATTTAATACTATAAATAAAATGTCTAGTGAGGAGGAAATAAATGAAAAAGTTAACTAAGATCAGAGTTATTAACTGGCACTATTTAAATAATGAAACAGTTGAAATTAACGGCAATACCCTACTTACTGGATCTAATGGTACAGGTAAATCAACACTTCTTGATGCCATTACATATGTACTTACTGCAGGTGACACTACATTTAACCTTGCTGCCAATGATAAAGGTAAAAGAGATTTAAGAAGCTATGTAAAATGCAAACTTGGTATTGATGATAAAGAATATTTAAGAAATGGTGATGTTTCAGGTCATATCGCACTTGAATTTTATGACGAAAGATTAAATACATCATTTACAGTAGGTGCTGTAATTGATGCCTTTGGTGATTTAGCTCCAGTTAAATCAATATTTTATCGTTCACCTGATGGTATAAATGACAAGATGTTTATTTCAGATGAAAATGAAATATATTCAATAATCGAATTTAGAAAACACAATCCTTCATTTGAATATTATCAAACAAAAATAGAAGCTAAAAGAGCTTTTAGAAATGCTTTTGGTTCAATAAATGAAGATTTCTACCGTCTTATACCAAAGGCTTTGGCATTTAAGCCAATTGCTGATGTTAAAGATTTTATATATCAAAATATCCTAGAAGAAAAGAAAATAGATGTAAGTGCAATCCAAGATTCCATCAGAGCTTATAAAGAACTTGAAATGACTTTAAGAACTATTCAGTCTAAGATAAGTGATTTAAAAGAGATTGATGTAATCTATCAAGAAATCATAAAGATTGAAGAAAATAAAGATTACATTGAATATTTGATGAAATTATTTGATGTAGAAAAAGTTAAAGCTAATATTAGTGATGCTAAAATCAAAATCAGCAAATATGAAGAAGTAAAGAAAATCAGAGAAAGTGAATTAAGAGAAATAGATTTACAAAATCAGGCACTTCAGGAAAGAGCTAGAGATATCTATAATATGTTATCTGATAATGATTCATTTAAAAATGATGAATACATTAAAAGAGAAATATTAAAGACTAAATCTGAAATCGAAATGCTTGAAGCAAATAAAGACTCATATCTAAGAAGAGTATCTGGCTTTAAAGATGTTTTAAATGAACTTAGAAGATTATCTAATGAAGGCTTATATCAAGAAGCATCAGCTATCAATTTAAGTTTAATCAATAATCAGCAGGTAGAAGATGCTAAAATAAGATTAACTGATTTCAATAATAGATTAAGAGGCTTAAGAGATAAAAAGAATCAAAATCTTGGTCAGCTACAGTCAGAGATGGCAAAATTAATCGAACAAATTAACCAAATATCTGTAACAGTCAGAAATTTCGGTCAGAATAAATTAAATTATCGACCAGAATTAGTAGCTTTAAGAAATGAAATTGAAGAAGGCTTAAAAAGAATTTATAACTATGATATAAATGTTCATATTTTTGCTGAATTATGTGAAGTATTAGACCCATCATGGCAAGATACAATCGAAATATTCTTAGGTAATAGAAGATTTAATATGATTGTAGAACCAAGATATTTTGATCAAGCATTACAAATTTATTCAAGAATTAAAGATAAATATCGTATCTATGGTATAGGTTTAGTAAATACTAAACAGATATCAAGATATACAAAATATGATGAAAATTCCCTTGCTTCAATAATTGAATCAGAAAACGAAGATGCAAGATGCTATATAAATTACACCTGTGGTAATGTAATTATGGTAAACAATGCATTAGAACTTGAAAAATATCCAAATTCAATTACTAAAGATGGATTAATCTACCGTGGATTTACTGTAACTAACTTAAATCCAAATGTAGATAAACCATTCATGGGTAAGAATGCTGTAGCTAAGGCTATGGAAGAATGGAGCAAGAAAGCTGAAGCTGCAAAAAAGGATTATGTAGCCTTAAATTCAAAATTAGAAGCTTTACAGAAGGAAGTAGAATTATTAGATCAAATCGATATAAGACCAATATTATCTGATCTTGATAATGCTTTAGAATTAGAAAAACAAAAAGGAACTCTTGCTGATTTAATTGAACATTCTAAAAGAACTAAAGAAGCAACTCCAAATGAACTTGAAGATGACTATCAGAAGATTATGGATACAGTTAAGGCAAACGACAACAAGAGAATGTCATTATCTATGGAAATAGGCTCAATTGATGCCAATATCAAATCTGTATATCATAATATCGATGATTATAATATTTTACTTGAGGGCTTAAATAAAGAATTAAGATCTTTAGCTAAAGATAACCCACTAATCGTTGAAAGAGCTAAAAATGAATATGCAAATGCGATTGAAGGTCAGTCTAAGAGTGCATTTGATGCCTATGTTGCAAGATTTAAAGAAGAAGAAAATGTATTCCAGAGTCTTGTTGATAGTCTTACTCAAAAACAATATGCATATATCAATAAATATAATTCAACATTATCAATTGGCTTATCTGAAATGTCTTTGTTCTCTAAAGAATTAATTAAACTTGAAAAGAGTGAATTAGTTTCATATGAAAAGAAAGTAAGACAAGCAAGAGAAGAAGCTGAAGTAGTATTTAAAGAAGACTTCATCGCTAAATTGAGATATAACATTTTAGCTGCAGAAAAAGAGATTGAAAAGGTTAACGAAACCTTGTCAACCATTCAATTCGGCGGTGATAAATATGAATTTATTTTCCCAAGAAGTTCTGAATATGCTAAATTCTATGAAATGGTTACATCAGATTTAGCTGATATAAACCAAGGGTTATTCACTTTTGAATTCCAAAATAAATATAATGAACAGATAACTGAATTATTTGAATCATTATCACAAGATGAATTAAATAGCAATGGAGCATTATCTAAATTTACTGATTACAGAACCTATATGGATTATGATATAAGAATCACTAATGCTGATGGATATACAAAGACATTTTCTAAGATATCTAAAGTTACATCAGGTGGTGAGACCCAAGTACCATTTTATGTTGCAATAATCGCATCATTTGTTCGTGTATATCAAAAAGGTAATACACTTGCTGGTGACCCTATAGGTTTAGTATTATTTGATGAGGTATTTGATAAGATGGATGGTAATAGGATTCACGCGATGATGGATTTCATCACATCAATGCCACTTCAGATAATTATCGCCTGTCCACCAGATAAAGTAGATTCATTACAAGAACATGTAAGTACTACTTTAATTACTGTAAAACAGGGAATGAAAGCTCAAATTGTCAATATCAAGAGGAAATAATTATGTTTGGAAAAAAGAAAAAAGTTGAAGACGAATTGGTTTTGGCAAAAGATCGTATTTCATTTGAAGAAATGAAAGATGATGATAATTTTGCTAAGGATTTAGTAATTAAATTAAAAGAAGGAAGTCCGCTTGTTGTAAATTTTGAACAAATAAATGAGATTTCTACTAATAAATTTTTAGCATTTTTAAGTGGTGCTACAGTAGCTTTTGACGGAAAGATAGTATTTATTAAAAACAATATCTATCTTTTTGCCAAAAAAGAAGATTTTTTAGATGGTTCTTTGAAAGAATTTTTAAATAGCGTTAAATAATTTTTGATATTGTAGGAGTAATATTTAATATGAAAACTTTATTTTTTGCAAAATTAAAAGAATCGCTTATGTCGGTTCTACCTATAACTTTGCTTGTACTTATCATTTCATTTACTCCTCTTGCTAAATTAGATTATAAGACACAAATTACTTTTGGAGTATCAGCAGTTTTGTTAATCCTTGGCATCACATTATTCAGTATTGGTGCTGATGTTGCTATGAGCCCTATGGGTGAACAAATTGGTTCATCACTTGCTAAATCAAAAAAAATATGGATTATCATATTAGTTATATTTTTAATGGGGCTATCTATCACTATAGCTGAGCCAGATTTAACAGTTCTTGCTGGTCAGATAAAAAACATAATATCTGATAAAGTACTGATTATAGTTGTGGGTACAGGAGTAGGAATATTTTTGGTCCTTGCAATACTTAAAATTATTTTTAAAGTGAATTTGAATTTACTTCTTATGTTCTCTTATTTGGTTGTTTTCTCACTTACGGCCATAGTTACATATAAAGGTAATTCAAACTTCCTAGCTTTCGCATTTGATTCTGGAGGTGTTACTACAGGACCTATTACAGTACCATTTATAATGGCACTTGGTTTAGGTATTGCATCAACAATTGGTGGAAGAGATGCGAAAGAAAATTCATTTGGTTTAATTGCACTTTCATCAATCGGACCAATTTTGGTGGTTTTAATTGTTGGAATTAACCTAAATCCTAATAATTTAGCTGAAACATCTGAAGCATTAAATCATATAAATTATGAAATAAATGGCAATATAGGTGTTGAAATTGGCACCAAACTATTAGATAATTTAAAGAATGTTGGAATAGCAGTAGGCTTAATTGTTGCAATATTCTTAATCATCGATTTAATTTTCATTAAATTACCTAATAAAAAACTTATTCAGATATTTATCGGTATAATTTTTGCCTATACAGGTTTAGTAATATTCTTAACTGCAGCTGAAGTTGGATTTTTACCTGTAGGATACCAAATTGGATCTAAGATTGCAGAGTTTTCAAATGTAGCATTAATTATATTTGGCTTTGTAATTGGCTTTTTGGTAGTATTTGCAGAACCAGCTGTTCATGTACTAACAAAACAGGTAGAAGAAATTACTACCGGTGGTATTTCTAAAAAGACAATGCTAATTGCATTATCACTTGGTGTTGGTATATCAATTGGTTTATCAATGATAAGAATTGTATTTGATTTTTCAATTCTTTATTATATTATTCCTGGTTATATCATTTCTTTAGGATTATCATTCTTTGTACCAAAGATTTATACATCAATAGCATTTGATGCCGGTGGTGTTGCTTCAGGTCCTCTTACATCAAGTTTCATCTTACCAATGGCTATCGGTGCAACAGTTTCTTTAGGCGGTACTGTTTTGCAGGTTGCTTTCGGTATAGTTGCGATGGTTGCAATGACACCCCTAATCACAATTCAGCTTTTAGGCTTTAAGTCAGTTGTAACAATGAAGCTTAAAGAAAGAAGTAGATTAAAGAGAATCTTATCAAGTGATGATGAACAAATTATTAATTTTATGTAGGTGAAAATATGAGTAAAGCAAATACACCTTTATCTGAAATTAAGAATTTAAAAAACAAAGTAGTAAGTAAAAATCAAAATAATCTAGAAGCTCCGATTAAACTTGAAATTTTAGTTACAATCATCGATAGAAAGAAAACTGATTTTTATTTATCACTGCTTGAAGGATATAATGTCAATATGCAGACTGTAATTTACGCAAAAGGCACTGCACCACTTGATGTTATATCAAATTTAGGTTTATCACCTGAAAAAGCAATCATAGTAAGTGTTGTCAGAAAAGATACAATAAAACAAATATTAATTGATTATGAAGATAAATATTTTAAAACAAAAAATGGTAAAGGGGTTGCCTTTACTATTCCAATAAAATCATTAATAGGAGTATTTATTTATCAATTTTTAGCTAATATAGAGGTAGAACAATGAACGAATATGAATTAATATTATGTATAGTAAATCAGGGATTTTCTGATGATGTAATGGATGCCGCAAGATCATGTGGTGCAAGAGGCGGTACATTAATAAATGCTAGAGGTACAGCTAAAGAAGAAGCAGAAAAGAAATTCAAAATAGCAATAACACAGGAAAAAGAAATCGTACTTATACTTTCAAAAATAGATATCAAGGAAGATATTTTACATGCGATTTACACTAAATGTGGCTTAAATACACCAGGACAAGGTATAGCATTCAGTGTTCCTGTAGATGATGTTGTTGGCCTTGGTTCTAATGTAAAAGAATTAGTTGAAAAACTAGAAGATGATGCTGAATAAAATTATAGATGTGAAACTTAGTTGTGTTTTCTAATTTCACATCTATTTTTTATGAATTTTGGGTATTTAAACCATAGCATTTTCTTATTTTCTTATTTTACATATTTTATAAATATGGTAAAATAATAAAGATATTTTAGAGGTATTATATGGATAATATATTATTAAGAATAAATGAGTTAAAAGAAATTATCAATAAAGCCAGCAAAGCCTATTATGTCGATGATAAGCCTTATATGGAAGATTATGAATATGATAGGCTTATGAATGAATTAATAGACTTAGAAGATAAACATCCTGAATATAAAACTTTTGATTCACCAACTAACAGAATAGGTGGTGAAGTTTTATCTAAATTTAAGAAGGTTACCCATGATTCTAAAATGGCATCCTTATCAGATGCATTTAGTTTTGATGAACTAATTGAATTTGATAAGAAAATTAAGGATGTAGCACCTAATGCTACATATATTGCTGAACTTAAAATTGATGGTTTATCTGTATCTTTAAAGTATGTTGATGGCATACTTAATTTAGGTGCGACAAGAGGTAATGGTATAATTGGCGAGGATATAACTCATAATGTAAAAACAATTAAATCTGTTCCTTTAAAACTTGATGATAAATATAACCTTGAAGTAAGAGGCGAAATATATATGCCTAAATCAAGTTTTCTTGCACTTAATATGGAAAGAGAAGAAAATGAAGAAGATCTTTTTGCTAATCCACGTAATGCCGCTGCAGGATCAGTTAGACAACTTGATAGTAAGATTGCCGCTAAAAGGAATTTATCTACATTCATCTATTATTATATGGATAATGACATAAAAACTCAGGAAGAAGCCTTAATTAAAATGAAAAAATTAGGCTTTAAAGTAAATCCACTATATCGCTTATGTAAAAATATCGATGAAGTTATCGAATATATAAAAGAAATGGGTGAAAAAAGAGATTCTTTAGAATATGATATCGATGGTATTGTAATAAAAGTAAATGAAATAAATTTACATAATATTATAGGTGAAACTGTAAAATATCCAAAGTGGGCTATTGCTTATAAATTTCCACCTGAAGAAGTAAAAACTACGCTTGATGATATTAAATTTCAGGTAGGAAGAAGTGGTGTTATCACACCTGTTGCCAATTTCAAGCCTGTATTTGTACAAGGATCATTAATATCACGTGCTACACTTCATAATGAAGATTACATAAAAGAAAAAAATATCAGTATAGGTGATACAATTATCGTCCATA
>CAKZZJ010000164.1 GCA_937885165.1 uncultured Caryophanales bacterium | reverse complement strand
TCTTCCTCTTAAGCCTGATTTCAAAACTTCATTGATGACTTCTTTTCTAGTCATTTTTAAGGCTCTTGCAAGGCCCTTAAAAGCGCCTAAACCTAACGCTTCATCGATATCTTCAGGATTGATTTCACCATTTCCTGCTAATGCAATATCTCTTTTTTGTAATTTATAAAAGCCAATTTCGTGTTGCCTTTGAACTCTTTTTTTAGTCTGAGGATCGATAAATAATAATCTTTCTACAATCTCATCATGTAAAATATCTTTTTCAAATATTTCTGCTACATCAGCGACAGAAACTTTAGTATATAATGTTTCTTCAGGATATATTTTAACAAAAGGTCCTTGTGAACAAAATCCAAAACAACCAACAATATTAACAGTTACTTTATCTTCTAAATTATTGTTTTTTATTAATTCTTCGAATTTATCAATAATTCCTTTTGAATCACTTGCAAGACATCCTGTACCACCGCATACAGCGATAGCCTTTTTTCCTTTCTCACAATGGAATTTTAAATCAAGGCATTTGGCACAGTGGCTTATTCTTGCTTCCAAATCTTTTTCATTATTAATCTTTTCTCTAAGCATATTAAGCCTCCTTAGTCCTGTATTCAGCAATTATATTTTTCACATTGTCAACTTTAACTTTAGGATATACTTTACCATTTATTGATACTGCAGGAGCAATAGCACACGCTCCTATACAACGTAGGACATCTAAAGTAAACAAACCATCTTCAGTAGTCTGTCCTGGTTTGATATTTAATAATTCACTGAATTTATCCAAAATCAGCTGACTTCCCTTTACATAGCATGCTGTACCTAAGCATACTCCGATAACATATTTACCTTTAGGTGTCATTGAAAAGAATGAATAAAATGTTACTACTCCATATATTTCAGATACAGGAACTCCTGTAAGATCACTTACAAGAACCTGAACCTCAAGAGGAATATATCCATATTCGCTTTGGATATCCTCAAGTATCATCATAGTCGCAGTTGGTTCATCTTTATATCTATCAACAATTTCTTTTATAAGCTTAACTGCTTGTGGTTGTAATTTGTTCATAAATATCCTCCTATTTTATTACTCAAAAAACCATCTATGTATTATTACATATTTAGGTGAAAAAATAAAGCATTTTATTAGTAAATAATAAAATTTTTTATCATAAAAAAGAGTTAGTTTTGCCTAACTTCTTTTTCTATAATTATATTTAAATGATATGATATTAGAATTACCAAATAACTAATCTTTCTTTTGGTGCGATATACATTTCATCTTTTTCTGTAACATTAAATGCTTCATACCACTCATCAAAATTTCTAGGCGGAATGTTCGCTCTTAATTTTGTTGGAGAATGTACATCATTAGTAAGTAAATATCTAATATATTCTTCTTTAGCTTTCATACACCATACTCTAGCCCAGTTTTTAAAATATTCTTGGAAATTACCATTATCTTTGTGCATTATAGCTAATGTAACTGCCATACCGCCGTTATCAGCAATATTTTCTGATACTACAAGTTCACCATTTACTTTGCCACCATGGTATTCTATGCCGTCAAACTGTTTAATCATTTCTCCTGTTTTTACCTTAAATGCATCATAATCTTTTTGTGTCCACCAGTTAAATAAATTGCCTTTTTCATCAAACTGGGCACCATTATTATCAAATGCATGGGAAATTTCATGACCAATTACCGCACCGATTCCACCTAAATTTTCAGATTCAGTCTGCTTGATTGAATAAAATGGCTTTTGTAATATTGCGGCAGGGAAAGTGATGTCATTAGTAAATGGATTATAGCAAGCATTAACCATATGACCTGGCATCGCCCATTCTGACCTGTCGACTGGTTTGGTAAGTTTTGCAAAATCAAATTCTCTTCTGGTTCTACCAATTAAAGAAACCATATCAAACAAAGAAGATTTTTCATCTAATTCGTAACGGTCATAAACTTTTTCAACCTTATCTGGATAACCCATTTTAACTTCGATTTTAGAAAGTTTTAAAATGGCTTTTTCTCTAGTTTCCGCTGATAAAATTTCATTAGTTTGCAATCTTTCTTTGTATTTATTGATGATTTCATTGACCATATCAACAACATCTTTTTTCGCTTCTGGTCCAAAATATTTTTCTCCATAGAATAAACCAACTGGTTGCGAGAACATATTGCCCGCTAATCGATAAGCATGTTTTTCTGGAGAAGGAATGGCTCTTAAACCCATCAACGCCATTCTAAATGAAGAACCGATCTCTCTTAATTCTTCGCTTAAGAAACTAGTCGAACCGACCAAAGCCATCACGTAAGCCCAATGCTTATATAAAACGAAATTTTCTTCACTGAATAACGTTTTGAAAT
>CAKZZJ010000163.1 GCA_937885165.1 uncultured Caryophanales bacterium | reverse complement strand
GCACTTACAGTATCAGATTATATATTCATGTTTGAAAATGCAATATATAGTGTATTATCACCAGAAGGCTTTTCATCAATATTATTTAAGAATACTAAAACACCTGAAGAAGCTGCAAATATAATGAAACTTACATCTTCTGATTTAAAAGAACTTAATATTGTTGATGAAATAATTAAAGAACCTTTAGGTGGTATTAAATATTTTAGTGAAGATTTTATTAATGAATTAAGAAACAAATTATATGATAAATTTCAGGAACTGAAATTAAAAGATAAAGATATCTTAGTAGAAGAAAGATATCAAAAATATAGAAAAATGGGGTGCTAGTTATGAAAATTGCCTTTTTATTTGCTGGGCAGGGTGCTCAGGTAGTAGGAATGGGTAAGGATTTTTATGATAATTATCCTTTAGCAAAAGATATTTATGATAAATTTCCTGAATTAAGAGATTTATGTTTTTCAGGACCAATTGAAAAATTAACTGAAACCAAATATGCTCAGCCTACGATGTTGCTTACTAGCTATATTATCGCAAGACTTTTAAAAGAAAATAATATTGAACCTGAATATGTTGTTGGCTTATCTTTAGGCGAATATACAGCATTATCATTTGCTGATACATGGGATTTAGATGATGCACTTAAGATAGTATCAATAAGAGGTAACATCATGCAAAATGCACTGCCTCTTAATACATCAAAGATGGCAGCAGTAATCAATACTGATATAAAAATAATTGAAGAAGCATTAAAAAATGTCGATGGTATATGTGAAATTGCAAACTACAACTGTCCGACACAAATTGTTATTACAGGTGATAATAAAGGCATAGATAGTGCCATAAAGAATTTAAATGAGCTTGGTGCTAAAAGGATAGTAATGCTTAATGTATCAGGTGCTTTTCATTCATCACTTTTAAATGAAGCATCATTAAAATTAAGAGAAGAACTTAATAAATTTTCTCATAATGAACCAAAATATAAAGTTTTATATAACACTTATGGTGATTTATCAGATGATGATTTATATGATATTTTAGAGCGTCAGATAAGATCAAGTGTTAGATTTACTGATACATTATATAATTTAGAAAAATATGGTGTTGATACATTTATTGAAATAGGTCCAGGTAAGAGCTTATCTTCATTTGTAAGAAAAACATTAAATGATGTCAAAATATATAATGTTTCAGATGTTGTTGCTTTTAATAATCTTTTAACTGAGGCAAAAGAATGGGAATAGATTATCTATATGATTTATTAGATTATAAAATATATCATATAGATGAAATATCATCTACAAATACATTTTTTAAAGAAAATTATGATAAATATAAAGATAAATCTGTTTTAATATGTGATAAACAGACAAATGGTTATGGGAGGTTAGATCATAAATGGATATCAGATAATGATTTAACTTTTTCAATTTTATATAATCATAAAAACAATTATCTTTTAGTACCATTATCTGTAATTTATGCTTTAAAGAAATATAAAATAGATTCAAAGATAAAATGGCCTAATGATATATTTATTGACAATATAAAAATAGGTGGTATTTTAATTGAAGATATTTATTTAGATAAATTTATTTCATCTATCGTTGGTATAGGAATAGATTTATCTAAAAAAGAAGAATTTAATGTTTTATCATTTGACAAATTATTTTCTTTAGATAAATATGATTTATTAAATAATATTATCATATCTTATGAAGAATTATCTAAATTAGATGATAAAAAAATATTATCATTATATAAAGAAAATAGTTTGGTTATAAACAAAAATTTTTATTATAATGATAAATTATATAAATGTATTGATATTGATGATAATGGTAATATCATCGCAAAATATGATGATAAAATAGTTAATGTATCATCAGGTGATATAAAAATTAAATGGGAATTATAAAAAAGTTATGAATTAAAAGAGCCTACTTTAATTCATAACTTATTTTTTTACAATTTTCTTCCTAAACCAACTTTATTTTTGATTTTATTTATCTTCTTACTGGCAAGATATGTAGCATAATTTCTTCCTTCATCAAGTATTTCATCAAGTTCTTTTGAATTGATGATTTTATTATATTTTTCCTGGATATCAGCTAATAAATCACCCACAAGATTAGCTACATATTCTTTAAATTCCTGATAATTCTTATTTTCAAAATCTTTTTCGATTTTTTCTATGGTATCACCTGATAAAGAAGAAGCAATAGTAAGTAAATTAGAAATACCAGCTTTATTTTCTATGTCATATTTTACTTTCGTATCTGAATCAGTAACAGCACTTTTTATTTTTTTCTTTGCGATATTGATATCATCTAGAAGTGAAATATAAGATTTAGGGTTTTCATCTGATTTACTCATTTTTTTCTCTGGGTCAGTCAGTGACATAATCTTGGCTGATTTTGGTGATATAAATGGTTCTGGAATTACAAAAGTATCGCCATATTTTTGATTGAATCTCATAGCGATATCTCTTGCAAGTTCAAGATGCTGTTTTTGATCTTTTCCTACAGGAACTAAATTAGTATCATATAATAATATATCTGATGCCATAAGTATAGGATATGTAAGTAGGCCTGTAGATACACCATGAGTCTCCTCTTTTTTACTTTTGTCCTTGAACTGTGTCATCCTCTGAACTTCGCCGATATAAGTATTACATTCTAAAATCCATGATAGTTCAGTGTGAAAAGGAACTTCTGACTGGATAAAAATGTGACATTTTTTTGGATCAAGACCAGAAGCAAGATAAATGGCAGCAAGTGATCTGATATTTTTCCTTAATTCTTGTTTATCTTGAGGTATGGTTATTGCATGCAAGTCAGCAATAAAAACTAAAATATCATCAAATTTTTCTTCATTCTGTAAAGCAACAAAATTTTTAATAGCCCCTAAATAATTACCTAAAGTAATGTTACCTGATGGTTGTATACCTGATAAAAAACGCATAAATATTTCCTCCTCTATTAATAAAAAAAGTCCTTAAATAATTAAATTTAAGGACGAACATGCCGCGGTACCACCTTAATTCTATAGATTAATCTATAGCCCTCAATTATCTTTTAACGCAAGAATTACGTATTTAGCTACTATTTTCACTAAATAAGCTCCAAAGCTACCTTCATCTGCTTTAATTAATACTTTCACCAGCCGTATTATCTCTAAAAAATATTACAGATTACTCCTCTTTTTCATCGCTTTTTTAAAACAAATATATTTTAATATACCAAATCATAATTGTCAAATAAAATGCTTTTTATCTAACATATTTTTAATATTCCCATTCATAGATTATTAAATTATCAGAATCAGGTATGTATACATATCCATTATATAAGAATAATCTAGATTCATCTTTAATTTCTATTTTATTAATGATATTAATTACTTTATCTTCTTCTGGATTAATCTTTAATAAATAATAATTATCATATCCAGAAAAACCAAAATACAATTCATTATCATTATTATAGAAGAATAATCCTACACCTTTAGTGAAAAAGTAATATGGATAATCCATAAATATCATATCTGAATTCACTGGGAAATCAGTATAATATCCAGCTATTCTTTTTGAATATATAAATAAACTATCACCAACTACCATATTTTCCCCATTATTTACTTCATATAGTGATATCTTTTTTGATATTAAATCATCACCTATACCTAATCCCAATACATAATTCTTATCATTTAAGCTAAATGGATAAAGATATTCTGAATATCCGGGAACTTCAAGTGCTGATATTATCTTAATGTCATAAGGATCGCTTAAATCTATTTCATATAATGGATCAGTATTTCTAAAAGTAACAACATAACATAAATCACCATCAAATGTTGTAGATTTAACTAATTCATAATCTTTACCAAGTCCTTCTGATAAGGAGTTGATTAATTTACCTTCTTTTATATCAAATATACTAAGCTTATTACAATTAACTAAATTTAAGTTGTTAGAAGTAGATACACATCTTAAATAATCATCTTTAATATCTATTGCATACTGATCATTAATTATTCCTGGAGTTTTAAATATTCTTACTGGATTCAAATCTAAATCATACACATATAAAAATGTAAAATTAGCATTTATAGCATATGATTTTGTATAATTTGTTTCATTATTTATAGAAAAATATAAATAAGAAGGAATAACTATATAATTAAAATCCATATATATAAATGATGTAAAATTACATATATTATCTACTATTTTTATATCAAAATCCTCTAAATTTATTTTAAATATTTTTAATATTGCATTAGGATTATAAACTTCTTCTGTATAATTTATATCATCTGATGCATATTTTTCATCATTAACATAAGTTCCTACAACATATAAATTATTTTCAACAAGTCTTGTTTCAATTAAAGTGCGAAAATCATTTTTATATACAATATCTAATTTATTATCTTCAAATTTCAAGATAATTATACTTCTTTCATTATAAATGATGATATATTCATTATATATTTGTAATTTAAGATTATACATATGTTCTTTATTAACGAAACAATAAGAACAATATAGATATTTTTCATCTATATCTTCTTTAAATAAATCAGATATTTTCTCATTTATTATGATATTTCCTTCTAAATCATATATATATAATATTCCAGTAGATGAAACATAATAAACATATTTAGTATCAAATTTTGCTATATCTGCTTCTTCTATACCCTCTTTTTGATTGTTAGTATCATAACTTGATAAAGAATTTTTATCATCTACTGCAGTAGGATTAAATGAAGTAGCTACAGCAGTAATTGTAACAGCGTCTACTGCTTCTTCATAAAAATTCCCCTTTACATTATAATTATCAATATTAAGTTTACTTCTTAATGTTTCTTTTTTATTATATAATTTTTTTAAATCAGATATATCATTATAATTATCTGTATTTTTAAATAAAGATGTATCGTTATTTAAAACTGATTCCATCATTTCATTATAATTTGCTTCAACACTTTTGTTATATGCTGTTACATATATATCATCTATTCCTAAAGTCATAAATAAACCAAAAACTAATAGAAATACTGCAAGAAGCGGAATTATAAATTTTAAAGATGATTTATTAATAGTTTTCTTTTTTACGAATACCTCTATTTCTTTATTATTGATTTCATCATATTCTTTTTTAATTTCTTTTTTAAATTTAGAAAATTTCATAGATCTTTTAGCTCCTTTTTTAATTTTTCTTTGGCACTAAAATACATTTTTCTTATATCATATGAAGATAAATTAAATATTTTAGACAAAGATTTTATAGAAGAATTAAGCAATACTTTCATTAAGAATATTTCTTTTTCAAGTGGATCTAGTTTTGATAATGCTATATTAATGATAGGATTTTTAAATTCATCAGATAAAATATCTACATTTTCTATTAATTCTATTTTCTTTTCTCTTATGAAATCAATTGCTGTATTTTTAGATATTGTATAGAGCCAGTTTTCAAAAGATTTAGATTCAAATTTAGATATATTATCATTTACTTTTAAAAAGATAATCTGGATTAAATCATCGATGTCGTCTTTATTTTTTACATAATTAAAAACTGCAGCCCTCGCGATAGGCTCGCCTTCTTTATAAAGGATATCAAATGCTTTAATATTACCATTTTTAAAACTGATAGCTACCCTGGTTAAATCCATTTTTTCTCCTACATATATTAAACGAGTGAAAAGTATCTTTTTTTCAAAAAAAATGAAGATTTTTTAAAATTTCTTCATTTTTTTATAAATTTTATTTTTAAATCATATGATAAATTATATAAATAAAAATTATTGATTTCATCTAATAAAAGATAAAAATCAGTATCACTATATTCATTTAAATTCTTTTTATCATAATAATATTCTATCCATATAGTTTTTGTTTTAATATTTTTATCACCAATTTTGAAATTTGGATTAATTCCA
>CAKZZJ010000162.1 GCA_937885165.1 uncultured Caryophanales bacterium | reverse complement strand
ATGTGACTGGAGTTCAGACGTGTGCTCTTCCGATCTAACACTTCTATATTTATTTTAGGTGCTTCAATATTCTTTCAAAATGTATTTGGGGCAGAAGCATTCACAAGTGCTATTTCAATCGTTACTACAGCTGTACTTACTACTAATTTTGTTATTGAATTTAGTGTATCATTAGTATTATCACCAGCTTTAGTTTATGTAATCAGAATATTAGTTAAAAATAGTAATTTGGCATTTAATAAAGATTTTGTATATTTTATTGAGACTGAAGAATAGGAGATTTTATGAAACTCTTAATTGATATAGGTAATTCTAATATTTGTGTAGCTATAGCAGGCGATAAAATTGAAAAAACATTTAGATATAAAACATTAAAAAACAGAACAGATGATGAATTATATTTAATTTATAAACCACTATTTGATATATATAAAATTGATAGTGCCATCATTTCAAGTGTCGTACCCGTATTGACCAGTGCTTTTTCGAAAATGATAAAAAAATATTTGGATATTGATGCATTAATAATAGGGCCAGGCATCAAAACTGGTATATCAGTTAAGGCAGATGATCCAAAGATAGTTGGTGCTGATTTAATATGTGATTGTGCTGGAGCGATGAAGTTCTATGATGAATCAATAATTGTTGATTTAGGTACAGCAACCAAATTCATTTATTGCAAAAATAATGTATTCTATGGCTGTGCTATCGCACCAGGTGTAGCATTAAGTTTAAATGCTTTAGTAAATGGTGCTGAATTATTGCATTCTATTGAACTTCAGGCACCTAAGAAGGTTTTGGGAACCAATACCTGTAATTCAATGTTATCAGGAATAATTTATACTAATTCTTGTGCTATAGATGGAATTGTTAAGAAAATAAGAATTGAAGTAGGTAATCCTAATATTCCTGTTATCGCAACAGGAGGATTATCAAAATTAATTATCCCTTCATGTGAGGAAACAATATTATTAGAAGAGAATCTAACTCTAATTGGCTTACTTGAAATTTACAATAAGAATGTGTGATTAATATGATAACTTTACTTATTATTGCATTAATAGCTCATCATAAATTTTTTTCATACCATTATGAAAAGGACCCTTATATTCATTTATTTACAAAAGAAAAATTTGATTTAAAATATAAGAATTTTAAAATTCCTTTTAAAAAGAAATTCTTAGATGGCTATTTATACTATAAAGATATCAAATACAAAAATAAGTTAATAATTTTTGCTCATGGTATGTGGTCTAATCATGAATCTTATATGCAGGATATCGCTTATTATGCACTACAGGGCTATATGGTATTTTCTTTTGATTATTATGGTGTTGCCAAATCAGAAGGTAAAACTATAAGAGGCTTTGGTAATTCAATAAAGTCCCTTGATTATGCAATAAGATATATTAAAAATGATGCAGAGTTAAAAGATAAAGAATTATATGTTATTGGTCATTCGTGGGGCGGATTTGCGACAATCAATATCGTTAAATACCATAAAGATATAAAGAAAATATGTGCATTAAGTCCATTTGTATCTATTCCTAAAATATTAGATACAACATTAAAAGGGATACAAAAAATGTTTATTCCTTTTATGGTGCTGGTTGATTATTTTAAATGTGGTAAGTATTCATTTTCAAATGGCGTAAAATCATTAAAGAATTATAATGGTAAGATTATGCTTATTCAGTCAATTGATGATAAAATGGTACCATATGTTAACGCAGTAGGGTATATTAAGAAAAAACTTAATGATAAAGATATTAATTATCTTATTTTAAATGATAGAGGACATAATCCAAATTATACAAAAGAAGCAATACTCAATATGAAATCTTATGCTGAACAGATTAAAGGCCTTGAGGGTGATATTCTCAATGATTTTAAAATGAATTATAATTTTCACTCTATGGGCGAATTAGATGAAAAAACAATGAAAGAAATAATGGATTATTTAAATGATTAATTTAAGGTATCATCACTTATTATGTCTTTATTATTTCAAAGGCTTTGGTTATGATGAAAAATTTATAAACAATATGGGAAAAATAAAAGCTAAATATCAAAATGAAGAAATTAATTTAGTCACTTCATTTGATGATTTATGTAAATCATGCCCTAATAAAGTTGATGGTTTATGCAGATGGGAAGATAAGGTTATAAGATATGATAATAATATGAAGAATATTATTGAAAAAGGAAACAATATTTTATATTCTGATATAGAAGATAAAATAAAAGAAATAATTAACGATAAAAATAGATTACACATTTGTGATGATTGCAAATGGAATGAATATTGTAAATAGGATTATTATGAAAAATAGTTGTTTAATGTGTATTTATGCATTCGGAAGAACCTGTAAAAAGAAAAATGAAATAATATCTGATAATATATATAAAGGTAACGAAGAATGTGATTTTTTTAAATCTATTGCAGAAGAAGATATTGAATATGAAAATGATTCATGTTGTAACGAAAATATGAATTATTATAAAGAAAAATAAAAGGTCTGTAAAACCCAAATTTTAGGTTTAACAGACCTTTTTTCAAAAATTAAACAATTGTTTTCTTAATAAATCTACCACTTATTCGTTTTACTGGAGTCATAGAGACAAAGGCATTTTTATCATATCTATGAATAATTTTTAATGCTCTTTCTATTTCATATGTTGATACAACACAATATATCTCTAAAGATTTTTTATGAGAAAAGCCACCAGTCACATCTTCAAATGTAACTCCACGTCCCATTTCATTCATAATATCATAACTGATTTTTTCTGCTTCATTTGAGAATATATGAAGTGCGGTAAATGTATATGATGTATGAATCTTATCTACGATTAGACTATTTAGTACCATCCTTATTATTGTGAATAAAGCAATTAACCACTGACTTTGAAGTACTCCACCACCAAGTATAGCAATCAGTACATTTAATAACATTGTGAATGTACCAATTGATATATTCTTTTTTAAGGCTAGTGCCTGGCCTAGTACATCAAATCCACCGGTAGAAGTACCGAATTTTAAGGCGAAACCAGATGCGACTCCAGCAAGCACACCACCACATATAGCTAGTGTTAATATGATACCATAATATTCTATGCCAATCTGTTTTTTACTTTCAATTAATTCTTCAATTTCTGGCTTTAAGAATGCAAAAGGACCTTCTGGAAGAAGAATGGTAGTTAGGGATTGTACTCCTACAGCTACCAATGAAAATATTGTGAATTTTAAGGATACAAATTTAATGCCGATTATCATAATTGGAATATTTACAATTAAAATAAACCAGCCTAAATTAACACCTTCTAAAAGACCAAATTTCAAAAATAATCTTTGGGCTAGCTGAGCAAGACCTGTTGCGCCTCCAGAAAATAGTTTTGCAGGTTCCAAAAACCATACTGTAGCAAACGACAATAATACATTAGAAGCAATTACAACTAAAAGCCTTAATGCAAAATCAATTATCTTTTTTTTATCCATAATTTCACCTAAATTTGCTAAATATTATAATACTTTACTTTAATTTATGCAATATTTGGAAAATAAAAACAATTTAGCACAAAACTAAATTGTCTTATTTTTATGATATTTTAATTTTCTTCTATGCTTTTTAGGAGTAATTCAAGTGATAATATTTTATAATCTCTATTTGTATTTTCAATTATTTTATCATCACATAATTTTTTTATTTCATTACCTAAAGAAGGTCTTTTAATATTTAATAATTTAGATAATGCTTCCTTAGTATAATTTGTTTTAAATTCAAGAGAATTATATTTGAGGTATTCTTCATATAGAAAATAGCAGACCTTACCTCTTATTGTTTTAATATTAATAAGTTTTAAATATTCATTTTGTTTAATTGCTAAATCACTTAATATCTGGAGATAATTTTTTAATATTGTTTCATTTTTTAATAATTTAAGTAAATCCTCTTTAGATATTGATTCAGTTTCTACTTCGTCTAAAGCAATAAAATCAGCTTTGTAATATGGATCAGATGAAAATATTAAATTGATAGCGATATAATCTGATGATTTTAAATATCTTATTGGTTTATTAATTCCATCATCATATTTTCTTAACGCTTTTATGTTCCCCTTTTTTATGTAGGTTAAATAATTACATAAGCTATTTTGTCTGAAAATTATATCGTTTGTTTTAAATTTGTTTTTTATTATATGAATAGATTCAAAAATATTTTGTTTATTTATAATATCAATATTATCAAATATATTCATTATAATTTTGCCTCCATATCATCAGTGATTTTTTCTCTTGCGATAGAAAGCATTAATTTTATACGATTATCCTGATTGACTTTGGTTGCACTTGGGTCATAATCGATAGCTACGATATTTGCATCAGGGTGTAGAGACTTGATTTTCTTCATTACACCCTTACCACAGATATGATTTGGAAGACAACCAAATGGCTGAGCACATATTATATTGCCATAACCTATTTCAACAAGTTCCATCATTTCAGCAGTAAGCAACCACCCCTCACCCATCTTGGTACCATGGTCTAATACACCTTCTGATAAATCTTTAGTATCTCTAAAATATTTCATAGGTGTAAATTTTGTTTTGTTTATAGCATCAATCATTATTTTTTCTCTTCTTTGAGAAATCAACTGGTAATTATTTTCAAATTTCCAACTCATATTTGTTATATTATCATATTTTTTTTGTTCTATATTATGAATTTGTTTCAAATTATCAACGGATTCATATTTAATTATTTCTTTTTTTTGAGTTTCATCATCTTT
>CAKZZJ010000161.1 GCA_937885165.1 uncultured Caryophanales bacterium | reverse complement strand
ACAAATTAGTGCATTAAGTAATTCATTAGGCGTGACATTGGAAAGTGATATTAGCGTTATTACGCTTTCTGATAATATTAATCATACATACTGTTCTAAAATAAGATGGGAGCATGATAATTATAATGTTATAGGTATAGCACAATTAACAATGCCATATAGTGAAGAGATTTCAGAATATTGGATAAAATATTCAGGACCTGTCGTTATTCATGCTAATTTAAATCCACATAAAAAAAATGTAATAGCATCTACTATTAGCAGTTCAAATGGAATATCTTTAAATTTAAAAAAAATAGCTGGGGTGGATACTGAATTTGATACAGCAAAACAAAAATTACGCTTCAAGAATGACAGTTATAATTATGCTTTTATTGGTAAAGTATCACGTTTCAAGCAAGTAGGTAAAACATTTGTTGTATACTTGGAAGATTTAGGCTGGAAGTTTCAACAAAAAGTGCCACAAGCTTTTCGTTCACAATATATCGCCAACCAAACATTAGATGATGCATTTCAAGCAATTTGTGAATTTATAGGCGTAGAGTATGCATATAGTATTGAAGATTTGTCGCAATATAATTTTGCTGCAGATGGATATTCTATAGAAAAAGATGGACAGATTGTTGAAAATGTGCCGACTATATTAAAAGAGTGGAGCAATAAAACAGAAGAAGAAGAGGAGGAAGAGCAGACTGATGATGAGCAACAAGCTAATGCGTTAGAAGATAATCAGCCATTTGAGTCATCAGGCTTAATGGAGTATAGAAATAAACAACAGGAAAGTCAGCAAACAAGTCAATCAGCAAATCAATCATTAAATTCAGCAATTACTAATTCAACCAATAACCAAACAGAGGATGAAGAAGGTAATAAGCAAAATGATACTGAAGCCTTGAATCAGAAAATAATGAAATTCCAACAAGAATTTGATGATAAAATCAAAGACTTATTTATTGGCAACACATATTATGAATCTAATATATCAGACCCAATTATGAATTATAATTGGATTACAGTTGTGCCTAAAGCACCTGCACCAACTGTTACAAAAAACCCTGATGACACAGAGAATCAGAAAACAGATGAGAATCAAAAAACAGGTGAAAACCAACAACAAAACGAGGTTTAAATTATGTCACAAAGACCATTTCGTCCAACAATTGCACGTACACAAAATTCAATGAAAATTTTCAATTCTACCAAAACTAATGCAACAATACGAGATTTGGAAGAAGAAGAAGGCGAATTAGAAGAAAAAGAAGGAACTGTAGTATCCATTAAACGAGATGCCATCAATGGAGCAGGATGGACTGTAAAAGACACACAAGGAAATACATACATATGCTCATGTGCAAGCTCTATGTATGAACTCCCAGACAGCGTCGAACGTGGTGGCGTGTTATACCCTAAAGAAACTGTCACAGTTACCTTTACTGTCAACCCTGTATTACGCATTAATACCATTAAAGAAATTAAATCATTAGGCGAAGAAACTGAAAAAATTGATATTAGCAAATGGCAACATACAGATGAAGCCACTACAGTTATTGCCAAACCAAAATCTGCCTTATCAATATCCAATGGTTTTATACAACTAAACTATAATAATGACAATAAATTATTAGCCGATAAAAACGCTGTAAAGACAACTGGTAAGGAAACACAAATTAATACAGACACACTATCCATTAACAGCAATAACATTAACATTCAAGGCAATAATTTATCTGATATTTTAAAAAACATTACCAACAACACATATAACACATATTCTTTAGATACATTAGATGATTTAAATATTGTTGTTGATAACATTGACAATATGACACAAATCAGCATTCCAGATGGAATACAAAACACAACTGTTATCGGTGAATTAAAAGACCAAAAAACTATTCCATTACGTGAACAAAAACAACAGTTAATCACAGATGGCAATTGTGTGGACACTATTATCATCGACGAAAATGGTATTATCAGTATAGAATTTGAAACCGATGCAAATGGACAACGTAGATGTCCACAAGAAAAAACCATATCAGGTGTATACAACTGGATAACACCACAATCTGTATATCGTAATTATATTAAAGTTGTGGTCAAGCAAATGTGCGACTATTGCGATGAAGGTCAAAATACTTC
>CAKZZJ010000160.1 GCA_937885165.1 uncultured Caryophanales bacterium | reverse complement strand
TACATATTATAAAAATGGAGAAAGATTCTTCCCTGATTTAGTAGAATCATTAAAAAAAGCTGATAGATTTATAATGCTTGAATTCTTTATTATAGGTGAAGGTAAATGGTGGAGCCAGATAGAAGAAATTCTAGTTGATAAAGCCAAAAATAATGTTGAAATAATGTTGCTTTATGATGATATGGGATCATTTGGATTATTACCTGATAATTATCCAAAGATATTAAATGCTAAAGGTATTAAATGTTATAAATTTCATCCATTTAAACCTATATTGTCTGGTATATATAACAATAGAGATCATAGAAAGATTGTAGTTATTGATAATAAGATAGCATTTACCGGCGGTATGAATCTTGCAGATGAATACGCAAATGATGAAGAAAGATTCGGATATTGGAAAGATACTATGGTAAAGATAGAAGGACCAGCCATCATCAATGTTATATCTACCTTCTTACAAAATTATGATTTATCCACAGGAGTCATAAGTGATTATCTTAAATATGTTGATTATGATTATGAAACATATGATGAAAAAGGATATGTTCATTTCTTCGGTGATGGCCCTGGTGGATATGATAATGATGAGTCAATAGGTGAAGAAAATTATCTACAGATAATGAATAATGCAACCAAGACACTTTGGATATCTACACCATACTTAATTCCACCATATAGATTATATGAAGGAATGAAGTCAGCCGCAAAGCGTGGAGTTGATGTTAAATTATTTGTTCCTGGCATACCGGATAAAAAACTAGTCTGGTGGATGGGGATAAGAGATTTTAAGAATCTTAAAGAAGCAGGGGTAAATATATATTTATATAAACCGGGATTTAATCACGAAAAACAGATGGTAGCTGATGATATAATGGCATTCTGCGGTACTATTAATTTTGATTTTAGAAGCTTAACACATCATTTTGAATGCGGTGTTACTATTTATGATAGTCCTATCATTAAGGAAATGGTCGAAGATTTCAAAGAAATGGAAGAAGTATCAGAGGAAGCGAATGAAACAAATTCAAAATTAAGTCGTGTAAAGAGAATATTCGTTGCTGTATTAAGAATATTTAGAGCGTTATTTTAATAATAATAAAAAGCTTAGATTTTTAAAATTCAATCTAAGCTTTTTTATTATCCTAATGCTATATCTAATATCATCATTATTACAAAGCCTATAGCGAAGCCTAACACACCTACATTTGAGTGTTTTCCTGTTTGCAAATCAGGTATTAATTCTTCAACTACAACATACATCATCGCTCCTGCAGCAAATGATAATAAATATGGTAATATTGATGTTATAAAACTTGTAAGCAGGATTGTTAATCCAGCAGCAGCAGGTTCAACTGCGCCTGATAATGTGCCAAACAAGAATGCTTTCCATTTAGGCTGTCCTTCTTCTTTAAGTGGAAGAGATACAATCGCACCTTCAGGGAAGTTTTGAATTGCTATACCTATAGCTAAGCTTAATGCAGCAGTCATAGTTATGTTTGTTGTGCCATTTATTGCTGCAGCAAGTATTACACCTACAGCCATACCCTCGGGTACATTATGAAGTGTTACAGCCAAAAACATCATTGAGTTTTTACTCATGTGTGAATGTATACCTTCAGGGTCTTTTGCATTATGATGCAAGTGGGGTATTATGGTATCGAGTATAAGAAGAACAATGATACCAACCATAAAGCCTACTGTTGCAGGAACCCATGAAAAATTACCATATGTTTCTTGTGACTGAGAAATAGAAGGAATAATGAGTGACCAAATAGATGCGGCAATCATTACACCTGATGCAAAACCAATTATGGCCTTTTCTACTTTATTATTTAATTTATCTCTTAACAAAAATACCATTGCGGCACCTAGTGTAGTGCCTACAAAAGGTAATATTAAACCTAAAGCTATTTCCATAAATTCACCCTAATTAACTATATTATCAAGATCATATTTTTTAACAAGATAATATAAATCTTTATTTATACTACCTTCGTAATATACACCATTATTTTGATATTCTTTTTTATTTATATTAGCTTTATTTTCTATTATACTTATGGTTTTGCCATCAGTATAGGGAATCAATAATTTAATATTAAATAAATAAACAAATTCATTTTTGATTGAATCTAATAATTTATCTAAATTATATTTATTTATATTAGAATAATGAATAAATTCATATTCTCTAGTTTGTAAGTTATCATCAATAGTTTTATCCCATTTATTAAACAAAAACTTCATAGGTATATTTGATGCCCCTATAGAATACAATGTATTCATTACAACATTTACTTGTTCATTAATATATGGTGTTGATGAATCAACAACATGTATTATAAGATTAGCATTTTTAACTTCCTCAAGCGTTGAATAAAATGAATTTATAAGATATGGTGGCATTTTAGATATAAAGCCTATTGTATCAGTAAGTATAAATTCAAAATTATCATATATAACTTTTCTTGATGTTGTAGATAAGGTTGCGAAAACCTTATCTTCTGCATAAACTTCTTTAGAATTATTTGTATATTCTAAGATGGAGTTCATTGTTGTTGATTTTCCTGCATTAGTATAACCTACTAAAGCAACAACAGGGACTCCTTTTTTCTTTCTTTTTAATACAGCTTCTTTATTTTTCTTTCTTATTTCTGTTAATTTCTTTTTGATATTGATGATTTCTTGCATTAAGTGACGCCTATCTAATTCTTTAGTAGTTTCACCTTTACCTCTAACTATACCGCCACCACCGATACGTGATTCTTCATTTTTTAATAATTCACATCTTGGTAGCATATAATAATCTTTGGCTAGCTTTAATTCCATTTTAGCAGTAGAAGTAGAACATCTATCTTCAAATATCTTTAGGATAATATAGGTTCTATCTATGCACTCTACACCTAATATATCTTGATTATTTCTTAATTGTGATGGTGATAATTCATCATTAAAAACAACTAACTTTATATCATTAACTAGAATATACATTTTTATTTCATCTAATTTACCTTTGCCAAGGTAAGTTTTAGCATTAGGTTTTTCCAATTTTTGATAAAACTTTTCTTTAACATTTATATCAAGAGTTTCTATTAAATTTTTAAGTTCATCGAGTGAATATTCAATATCATAATAATCATCTTTTGTTGATACACCTATAAGTACACAATTAGTCATATAGTTCCTCCTGATATCTTGTATTATACAATATTTTTGCAATGAAAGGATAGTTTTTTCTCTAAAGTAATTAATTTACCTGTTGAAAAGTATGGAAGAAGTATTTGTTCCGCTTTCTTCAAAGACATAACATAAAGCAACTCTTGTTCCTTCCTTTTGCTGATTTTTATTTCGAACCACCCATCTTCAAATATAGATAATTATATAGGTGTTAAAAAAATAATTTAAAAAAAGGCATTAGGAGCGAGTCCTAATGCCTAAAGTTAAATTATTAGTTTTTAAAATTTATTAAGCTTCAACTACATATTCGACAGCAATTGATAATACGTTGAAATTAGTTGTATCAGTTTTTCCAGTTTGGAAAGCACCGCGAATTTGTACATAGTAGAAAGGTGTTTCTGATTCAACAGTAATTTCGGCTTTAGTAGATAATTTCTTAACTGTTACATTATCCCATGTAACTGTTTTAATTAATGTCCCATCTTCAGCAAGCAAGTCAACATAAGTTGAAACAGCATTACTAGTACCAGTAGATGCAGAAACCATTGTTAGATATGCCTTGGTTGTACCACCATCAATTTTTACAGATTTTATAGTGTCACCTTTTGTAGTATCTGCGACTCCAACAATTTTCGGACAAGAAACTAGTTCAACACTATCATTTACAACACCATCTTTGTCTTGTTTGTCTTTATTATATCCTAAAGTTGTAGCAACATTACCACTACCAGTGCTAGCCATTGTTACTGTCCAACCAGCATATGCTGGGCTTTCAGATTTTTTTGATGCATCAAAAGCAGTTAAATTTTCTGTAGTTTCAGTTTCTTCTTCTGAACCATCTGCTTCAGAATAACATACTATTTGCGCAGAAGTAATACCAACAGATTTTTCAGAAACTGCACAACTAAATACAATCTTAGTAATCTCTTCATCTAGACTTATGCTTGCTGTGGTCTTACCATCAATTGAAATAGCACCATTTACTTTGTCTGTTACAGTAGTTCCTTTAACTTCTTTAACAACTGTTCCATCAGCCTTTAAGAATTTAACTAATAAATATTCACTTGCCTTACTTGAACCAGCAGTAAATCCTCTAATAGTTAAATCAACCAGCTTAGTAGCATCTACTGTTAAAGTGATGTTGCTGTTTGTTTCAAGTTTTAATGCTTGGATAACTGGGTTATCTGAACTACTTGTTGTTGTTGTTACTTCAGTTGACCATGCACTTGTATTTTCTTCACCATAAACATATGAGTAAGTTGTTGAGGTTCCTTTTTGAGATAATTTAACATAAATTGTTGTTTCATCTGTAAGTTTTGTAGCGAAATCAAACTTAGTC
>CAKZZJ010000159.1 GCA_937885165.1 uncultured Caryophanales bacterium | reverse complement strand
GAGTATGCCCTAACTGTGGATACTATAAGGGTGTTCAAGTAGTTGTAAAAAAAGAAAAGGAATCAGAAGAGGAAGCTAAATAATAGTTTTCTAAGAAAAGAAGAAATGGACACCGTAGGGTGTCTATTTTCTTTAAATAGGAGGATAAAATATGCGAGAATATCATAGTTTTGATTTTTTAAAGAAGATTTATTTTGTAAGAACTGGTGGATCAGAAGAAGAATTAAAAGCTGCAAAAATAATTTCTGATGAAGTTAAGAAATTAGGTGGAGAAGCTACCTTAGAAGATTTTTTGGTAGATTCATCTGATGTTTATGTATCTAAGCTTATAGTTGATGAAAAATATGAAATCGAATGCAAGGGCTCAGGCTATTCTGGTGTAACACCTGATGATGGAATTAAAGGAAGATTTATTTATATATCTAGTGAAGAAGAACTTGAAATGACTTCATTAAAGAATAAAATAGTTTTAATTAATTCTAAAAGAGCACCCCATAAATTTTATAAAAAAGCTATATCAGATAAAGCATTAGGTATAATATTAACTACAGGTGATGTATATAAAGAAAATGATGATGTTGATTTAGATCCATATCTAAATAGAGAATCAGATTATAATTTAGGTATGATTCCAACAGTGATGATTAGAATGAAAGATGCAGAAAAATTAGTTGAAGAAGATCCTAAATTTATAAGAATTATATTAAAAACTGAAGATTCTAAGAAGACATCACATAACGTAGTTGCTAAAATTAAAGGAAGTAAATATCCTGATGAAGTTATAGCCTTTACTGCCCACTATGATAGTGTAGCATATTCTAAAGGAATATATGATAATGGAAGTGGTTGTATTACCTTATTACAACTATTTAATTATTATATTAAGAATCAACCTAAACGTTCTTTAGTTTTCATTTGGTGTGGTAGTGAAGAAATGGGATTACTTGGGAGTAAGGAATATACAAAGAAATATAAAGATGAAATTGAAAAGAAATTCTTATTAAATATAAACATCGATATGGTCGCAGTAACATTGGGTCACGATATAGCTTGTGTTACAGGAGATAATGATATTGTTTCATATATTAAATATACATCAAAAGAATTAGGGTTCCCTATTAGAGCTTATCAGGGCGTATATTCATCAGATTCAACGCCATTTGCTGATTTAGGTGTACCTGCAATTTCTTTTGCGAGATTATCAGAAGCTGGTGGTGCTAAAATCCACTCTAAAACAGATGTAATTGAGCGTTTAAGCGAAAAAAATTACATGAGGACATATAATTTCATTCAAGAATTTACATCAAGGCTTATAAATTCTTATCAATTTCCAATTGAAAAGAATATGCCTGATGAAATGAAAGATGAATTAGATTATTATTTATTAAGAAAAGAAAGACCAAAGAATAAGAAAAAATGATGAAAATAGAAGACAATTTAATTCATAAAACAGTATTACTTAATGAAGGTGTAGAAAATCTTCATGTAAAACCTGATGGCATCTATGTTGATGCTACCTTAGGTGGTGGAGGACATTCTTCACTAATTTTATCCAAACTTAATAATGGGCATCTATATGCCTTTGACCAAGATGATTATGCTATAGATAAAGCAAAATCAAGACTTAATGAAATAGGATCTAATTATACTATAATTAAAGATAATTTTGTTAATCTAAAGAAAAGATTAAATGAACTTAATATTAATTATATCGATGGTATAATTTATGATTTAGGTGTATCTTCATTTCAATTTGATGATCCTAAAAGAGGATTTTCATATAATTATGATGCAGTATTAGATATGAGAATGAATCAAGATGCAAATCTTACAGCTAAAGATATTGTAAATAAATATAGTTATGAAGATTTAGTTAAGATATTTTATAGATATGGAGAAGAACCTTTTTCAAAACAAATAGCTAGAAAAATAGAACAGGTAAGAAAAGAAAAAGAAATAAATACGACATTTGAATTAGTAGATATTATTAAATCTAGTCTTCCACAAAAAGAATTAAATAAAAAAGGTCATCCGGCAAAGAGGATATTTCAAGCCCTAAGAATTGAAGTAAATGATGAACTTAAGGTTTTTGAAAATTCACTTAAGGATGCCATAAGTATGTTAAATACTGATGGTTATTGTGTAGTTATTTCCTTTCAAAGCCTTGAAGATAGAATCTGTAAAAATATATTTAATGATGTAACTAAATCAAAAACGCCAAAGAATCTACCTATATTAATAGATGATGATTCTTTATATGAAATAGTTAATAAAAAAATTATTACACCGAAAGAAGAAGAAATATTAAATAATAATAGAGCACATAGTGCTAAAATGCGTGTTTTAAGAAAAAAATAGATATCATTTAACAAAAAAGTGCGTATTGCATCCCCAAAAGTGGCTTGTTTGACATAGATTTGGGGACACAATATGCTATTTTTTTATACTTTTTGATAAAAAACATTGTATTACATCCCCAAAAGTGGCTAATTTGACATAGTTTTGGAGGACAAATAATATGCTTGATTCTTATGAAAATCTTATTGGTAGAAAAAAAGAAATTAAATATATAGAAGAATATTATAATTCTCCTAAAAATGAATTTGTAGCAGTATATGGCAAAAAAGATTTGTTAAGACATATTTGTTAGAAACTATATTAAACAATAATATAAATTATGTAATTAATATGTAAATAAATTATGGCATAAAGAATAATAATTATAGTGATATAGCTGTAATAAGTTTGAAATTAGAAGATTTATTTAGATAAAAATTAAAAATGAACTTTAAAAACTTATAAAAGTAAATAGAGTTCATTTTTTTAATTAATATTTACCTCAAAAAATATTATAGAGTAGATATTGAAAAAATGAAAGAAAAATGCCATACATGAAGTATGGCAAATGTTTATTTCTTTTCAAATATCCTTATTTCACCATTTACTGCATCCATAATATATTCAATATTTGGTTTTATTTCATTTCTTAATATTTTAGATGCAATCAATGTTTCTATATATTTAGTTATATATCTTTTTACTGGTCTCGCACCAAATTCAGGATTATATGAATTATCTAGGATATATTTTTTTAGTGAATCAGCAAAATAGATATTGATTTCTAAATTAATTAATCTCATATCTAATTCTTTTAAAATCTTAGATACTATCTTATATAAGATTTCTTCATTTAATGGATTAAAAGTAATTATTTCATCAATTCTATTTAAGAATTCTGGCTTAAAATATGATTTTAATAATTGATTAATCTTTTCAGATTTATCTTTTGAATCATCTTCAAGTAGAATCTCGCTTCCGATATTTGATGTCATAATAATAATTGTATTTTTGAAATCTACAGTTCTACCTTGTGAATCTGTAAGTCTACCATCATCTAATATTTGTAGTAAGATATTAAATACATCGTGGTGGGCTTTTTCTATTTCGTCAAATAAGACAATAGAATAAGGGTTTCTTCTAACTTTTTCAGTTAGATGTCCGCCTTCTTCATACCCTACATATCCTGGGGCAGAACCAATTAATTTTGATACAGAATATTGTTCCATATATTCACTCATATCAAGTCTTACGATATGAGATTCACTATCGAATAAATTATCAGCTAGAGCTTTCGCAAGTTCAGTCTTACCTACCCCTGTAGGACCTAAGAATAGGAATGAGCCTATTGGCTTATTTTCATCTTTAATTCCAGCTCTTTGACGTAATATTGCATCACTTACAAGCTTAACTGCCTCATCTTGACCGATAACTCTTTTTGACAAATTTTCTTCGAGGCGCAAGATTTTATCTTTTTCGCCTTCCATAAGTTTAGAAATAGGGATATTAGTCCATTTAGATATTACTTCAGCTATAGCTTCTTCATTAACTGTTTCAGTAATTAAATGATCATCTTTTTCTTTTTCTTGATACATCCTTATTTTTTCTTCAATTTGGGGAATTTTTGCATATTGAAGTTCTGATGCATATTGATAATTTCCTTCATTAAAAGCTTTTTCTAACTTGAATTTTAAGTCATCTAATTGAACTTTTAAAGCTTTATATTCTGATATTTCTTTCTTTTCATTTTCCCATTTAATATTTAATTCTTTATCTTTTTTATCAAGTTCAATTAATTCTTTATTAATTTCTTCAAGTCTTTTCTTGGAAATTAAATCGGATTCCTTCTTTAAGGCCATAGCTTCAATTCTAAGTTGAGTAATACGACGATCTAAATCATCAAGTTCAGCTGGCTTTGAATCAATCTCCATACGACATGAAGCACATGCTTCATCAATTAAATCAATCGCTTTATCAGGTAAGAATCTATCTGTTATATATCTGTTTGAAAGAGTAGCAGCAGAAACAATAGCGCTATCTAAGATAGTTACACCATGGTGAAGCTCAAAACGTTCTTTAATACCCCTTAAAATAGAAATTGTATCTTCAACTGTAGGTTCTGATACTAAAACTTTTTGGAATCTTCTTTCAAGTGCTGTATCTTTTTCGATATATTCTCTATATTCTTTTAAAGTAGTAGCACCGATACAATGTAGTTCACCTCTAGCTAGCATTGGTTTTAACATATTTGATGCATCAAGTGCGCCATCAGATTTACCGGCACCGACAATAAGATGAATCTCATCAATAAACATGATTATATTCCCATCAGATTCCTTGACTTTGTTAAGTACAGCTTTTAGCCTTTCTTCAAATTCGCCACGGAATTTAGCTCCAGCAATAAGCGCTCCCATATCAAGCTCGAATATCTCTTTATCCTTTAAAGAAGAAGGAACGTCATTGGCAACAATTCTTCTAGCAAGTCCTTCAATTATAGCTGTTTTACCAACACCTGGTTCACCAATTAAAACTGGATTATTTTTAGTTTTACGAGATAGAATCTTAATAATCCTTCTTATTTCTTCATCTCTGCCAATTACTGGTTCAATTTTGCCCTCCTTGGCAAGAGCTACTATATTACGTCCGTATTTTTCTAATACATTTTCGTTGTTTTCATTTTGATATTGCATAATATTCACCACCTTTTTTACAACATAATTATAATCCATTAAATTGGCACTGTCAATAGTAGAGTGCTAATTATTTGTAAAAACTTTTAAATTATATCTACATATGTTATAATCTTGACTAGGTAAATTATATGGAACTAGCAATTAATAAATATCAAATTAAAGACAATTTAATATTTAAATTAATTCCTTATTTTATAATAATTATTTTCAGTATTATATCTATTTATCCATTATTTTATGAAGGATATCCGCTTGGTGATGATTATGCATTTCATTATTCAGCAGTACTGGATTTATATACAGAACTAAAAGAAGGATACCATAGTTCGATAAGTGCGAATTTAGCATCTGGGTATGGTATAGCAAAAGTATTGTTTTATTCGCCACTTTCTCATACAATGTGTGCTCTATTAGCGCTAATATTAAATGGTAATATCATATTGTCATTTAAAATCAATTACTTTATATCTGTATTAATAAGTGGATTAGTATTATATATTTTTGCACATAAAATATCAAAGAACAGATTTATCGCTTTAGTTTCTGCATCATTTTTTATTTTTTATCCATATAGATTATTCGATGCGATATGTAGAATTGCTTATGCTGAAGCATATTCATTTATGTTTATTCCGATATTTTTCTTGGGTCTATATGAATTTGTAAATTTAAAAAAATGCGAAATAAAGCCATTTATAGAAATTATTATTGGGGCAACAGGACTATATTTATCTCATAATATAACTGCTTTATTCGGGTTTTTATTTGGTTTTATTTTCTTATTATTTTATATTGATAAAATATTTAAATTAATAATCCATGACAAAAGAACAATTATATATTCAGTTATAACTATTATTATTGTTTTATCTTTCGCATCAATTGTATTATTATCATCATTTGAATTGTTATCTTTAGATTATTATAATGTAAGCGATAGCGATAGAATGTGGACAAGTAGAAGTTATGTAACAAACCGCTTTGATTTTATGAATTATTCTGGCTTTTTAAATTATAAATGGCTTTCAGGATGGAATATAGATGAAATTAAAGAATCAAGCCTGATATTTGAAATCATATTTTTTATATCTCTTGTTACATTGACATATTTAGTATCATTTATTTCAAAAAAAATATGTCATAAAAAATATTATTTCATTTTTCCTTTATTATTTTTTGCGGTTCTTGCGGGAATATTTGTAAGAAGATTTGAATTAATATTGGCATCTGTAGTTTTTATTATTTTATTTTTATTATCATTATTATTTAATAAAAAGAATAATGAAAAAGAAAATAGATTTGGTATTGCCATATATGTTCTTATAGTTATTACATTATTGATGATATGTTTTTCATTTATATGGGAAATAATACCTAAGATATTTTTAAATATTCAGTTTCCGTGGAGATTATGGGCTTATTTTTCATTTTTCAGTGCTATATTTATCGCATATTTTACATCTAGACATAATTTCTTAATACCTGTATCTGTTTTTTTAGCATCATTTATGATAGTTGTATCTCAACCTCTTGTTGAAAAAAGAACTGTTCATGATAATTCAGATAGCTGGCTTTTTGTTGTTGATGAAACAATTTATGAAAGACCAATGTCAGTTGGTGCTAATTTAGAATATTTACCTAAATCATTTTATTATAATTATAGTTATAAATCTGATTATGAAAAATCAATCCATAATAAGATTCAAACTGAAGTAGACTGGTACATAGGTAAAAACCCATATAAGATTGACCCAGTAATATTAGAAGGTGATGGAAATATAGAAGTTGTAAGAAGAAGAGCACCGGATTATATCTTAAATATCAGTCTTGATGAATCATCATTGATAGAGATGCCATTATTTTATTACCCTGGATATAAAATAGAAGTATTGAATTTAGATAATAATGAAATAACAAATGCTATAGTACTTGATATAGATTCGCTAATATCATTTAGATTAGATAGCGGGAATTATAAAGTAAGTTTTACATATGAAGGTACTAATTTACAAAATCTAGGGCAAATTTTAAATAAATCAGCTTTCACATTTATGATTTTATTTTATGGATTTGATATAATATATGAAAATAAGAAAAATAAAATGAAGATAAAATAAAGACTGAGATTTGCATCTCAGTCTTTATTTTGTATATAATTTATGTGCGTGTACATATGGATCGCATGTCACATCGATACCTAATTTTTTAAATACATTTTTGTCTATTTCAGCAAGTATGGCAGTAGAATGAGCCTGACATCCCCTTAAAAGTGATAATTTTGACATTGCAAGTTCAGCAAGTGGATTAGTCATAGCTGAAATAGTTAAGGCGATTAATGTTTCATCTATATGTAGTCTTGGATTTTTATTTCCTAAATCATTAATTTTCATTTTGCTGATAGGTTCAATTATTGAATGTGATATCAGCATTAGTGAATCATCAATGCCTGCAAGTGCCTTTAATGCATTTAGAATTAAAGCGGCAGGAGCGGATAATAAATCTGATGTCTTTGCCTGAATGATTCTTTTATCATTTAATTCCATAGCCATAGATACTGTATTTGAAAGTTCTTTCTTTTCTCTTGCTTTAATGACACATAATCTGTTATTTTCAGATATATTTAATTTACGCATGATAATGCGTATTTTATCTACAGCTTCATTTGTTATTTTACCATTTCTTAAATCAATTAATGAATTATAATATCTTCTTATTATTTCATCACATGATGCATTTTTAGCACCTTCATCATCTTCAATTGAAAAGCCTGCCATATTAACACCCATATCTGTTGGTGATTTATAAATAGAATTATTATAAATAGCTTCGAACATTGATTTTAATACTGGGAATATCTCAACATCCCTGTTATAATTAGTAGCTAAAATATTATAGGCCTCTAGATGATAAGGATCAATCATATTAACATCATTTAAATCTATTGTCGCAGCCTCATATGCGAAATTTACTGGATGGTTTAAGGGTAAATTCCAGATTGGGAAGGTTTCATATTTGGCATAGCCTGCTTTAATACCCCTTAAATTTTCATGATATAATTGGGATAAGCATGTTGCCATTTTACCAGAACCAGGTCCTGGTGCAGTAACAACTACAATTTTTTTGGTGGTAGTTATATATTCATTTTTACCAAAGCCATCCTGACTTAATATATATTCTACATTGTGCGGATAACCTTCTATTTCATAATGTAAAAATGTTTTTATATTGGAATTTTTTAATTTTCTAATGAATGAATCAACCTGAGGTAAGGCCTCATACTGAGTTATACAAACAGAAGGACAATATAAACCTGCTGCCCTATAAGCATCAATTAATCTTAATACTTCAGACTGATAATTTATACCTGTATCTCCTCTTATTTTATTATTTTGTATATCTCTTGAATTTATTACAAGAAGTATTTCTACATCATCTTTTAGTGTCAAAAGAAGCTTTAATTTGGTATCAGGTAAAAAACCTGGCAATACTCTTGATGCATGATAGTCATCAAATAGTTTACCACCGAATTCAAGGTATAGTTTATCACCAAACATTTTTACTCTATCTAATATTTTATCAGACTGTAATTTTAAATATTTTTCGAGATTAAAAACCATTTTATCACCAACCTTATATATAAACACTTAAATTATATTACGATTATTTTTTTAATTCAACGTTGACTTTAATTATTTGTTTTGTTATAATATCAACTGCACGAAATATGGCCCTGTAGCCAAGTGGTAAGGCACGGCACTGCAACTGCCTGATCGCTGGTTCAAATCCGGTCGGGGCCTCCATTATAGTAGAACAGGTTTGATACGAAAGTTTCAGGCCTTTTTTATTCAAGGTATAGGTTTGAACCCTATATTTGATGTGAAC
>CAKZZJ010000158.1 GCA_937885165.1 uncultured Caryophanales bacterium | reverse complement strand
GTGGTTTTAATGATAATATATCAAAAAACGAAAATGTCGTTAGTGGATTATATTATGCTGCTATTATTGTCACATCAATGATTAGTTGCTTTATTCCGATTTCCATACATAAATACAATGTTGATAAAAACAAAAGAGAAGATAAAAAAGAAATGACAAAAGCAACGGATATGGCAATTAATAGATATAATCTAATAATAAATTCAAGTGATTTTAAATTTTTTTATGATATGCAAACCAAAATTTTAAATAATTTTAATATCAAAAGAGATGTTGAAAATAGAACAACAGAAGATATTTTTATTACATCATTAAAAGGAATTGGAAAACAAGAATTTTTGAATTATATAGTTTTCGTTATTGAAAAGCAAAAGAAAACTAGTGATAAAACAATTGAACCGAATGAACTTGAGTATGAGGTATATGAACAAGATTTGAATGATTATTTTGGCATATTTAATAATAAGTTAGTAACTATTAATTTAATATGTAGATCTTATGTTAATCAATTGATTGAAGAGAATGTTTTCTATTCAAGAATGTTTCCGATATTTTTAGAAATGTATTATTTCATGTTAACGTTAAATTATTTTAACTGTTTGGCATTTAGTATTGATTTGGCAGGCGCTATAAAATGTGTTTTGGAAATGGAGCAAAGAAACAATGGAAAAAGATAAAGGTAGAGATAAAAAAAGCAAAATAGCAGCTAAAGAACCCAAGGGGAATACTGATAATATCATTCAAAATAGACAATCAAATGCAGATTTGTATAGCGAAAGAAATTCTGTTGCCTATGCATTCAATCCCCAAATTAAAAGTGTGGGGTTCAATGTGAATAAAAATGGCTATATTAGTGTAAGTGATGGAGATAGCTTTAAGAATGGTAGAACTTATGCTAGGTACAAACGTGCTAGAAAAGAAGCAATAAAAAAATAAAAGATGAGGAAAATACGAATGAAAAAAATTATTTTCACATTACTTTTCTTGTTAACAACATTTACATTATTTTCATGCAGTAATGAAGAAATAACAACAAAAAAAACTGATGAACTATACATATCATCAAGTAATAATATATACTATTTAGACAAAGAAAATAATATTACTTTTACAGTAGATGTTTCTAAATCTTTATTAAGTGAGCATAATAAGGATAATATTGCATTTTATATTGATGGGACAAATACTATTGAAGCTTTAATTATTGGAACTACTTTTAAAGCTTCGAAAGAAGGTAGTGTTATAGTTAAGGGTAAAATTGGTGATTTATCGAGCTCTAATTCAATAACAATAACTGTAGATTATTCGGAAGAATATAAAAATGCAGTTAATAATGAAGAAGAGGTGATTAAGAGATTTAACGCATTAACAGATGAAGTATTTGTTTTAGGTAAGACATATGATTTAGGCATACAAAAAGAGTATGCATCCAATTATCATATTGAAGGTGCTGATGAAATTTTCGAAATAAATTCAGATGGTAAACTAGAAGTATGTGGTATTGCATATGGAAAAATGAGCCTTGTAAGCAATTTAACTAATAAAAAACTATCATCTCAAATTAATTACAATGTTAGTGGTGGTTCTGTTTTCGCGAGAACAATTAAGGATGATTTAATTTGTAATAAAACTATAAGAGAGCTATCTGATCCTATAAAGAAATCTATGCTTGAAAATATAAAAACATTAGACCTATCAACGATTATAATTAACGATCCTGATTGTATAGATGGAATTAAATATCTAACTAATATTGAAGAACTAGATTTAAGTGATAATGAAATTGATAACATTAATTTTGCATCATCAATTAACAATTTAAAAAAATTAATTATTAGAAACAATAATATTGTTGATGTGTCATCAATTATCAATCATGAAGGAATAGAATATTTAGATATTTCAAATAACAATATCAGCGATATCACTAAGATTCAACACCTACATTATTTAAAATATTTAGATTTATCTAATAATAACATTAACAATATTTCATACTTAACAAGTCTATATGATTTAAGATCATTATTTTTAAACAACAATAAACTTAGTTCATTCTCAGATAATTTGGCAAGTTTGTCAAAATTAGAAGAATTAGGAATTAGCCATTGTAATATTGCATTTAATGATATTATTTCATTAAAATTTATTGAAAATTTTACATATTTAGATATAAGTGGAACTGATTGTAATTTATCAGTTATAAGTAAATATAACAAATTAAAAACATTAAAATTATCAGATTGTCATTTGGATGAAAAAGATATTTCTTTGTTGAATGATTTGGTAAATATTGAGTCATTAGATATATCAGATAATATGTTAGATATTGCAAATTCTACAACTATGAATGGTTTTAAATTAAATGGTGCGAGACTATCTAAATTAAAGGAATTATATCTTGGCGGAAATGAATATGTTAACCTACCAAACTTGTCTGCATTCACGTCTTTAGTAAAATTAGATTTATCAAATTCATACAATTTAGAAAGCTTAAATTCATTAGGTAATCTCGGTATTGAAGAATTAAATATAGATTTTGCTAATTCTATTGAAATTGGTACAAATGGTAATGATTTTATTAGTGCCATTTCTAAAGAAAAATTACCTAATTTAAAAAAGTTGTCTATCCAATCTGGTCTTAATTATATGACTTTAGATTTATATAACAAAATAAAAGATAAAATCTTAAATGAAGAATTAGCTGTAAGATTTTTAGATGATGATTATGTGGACTTTGAAACAATTTATAATTACAATTCTATTGTTTATTTTGATCTAAATAGTTTATTAAAAATGGCACAACAAATGGCAGATAATAGTTATTTGCTTCCAGAAAGCCAACCGCATATTATTTTATCTTTAGTTAACGATAATGATTATGGTAATAATGATAACATTGTTACAATAAATATTCCTAGGCAAGTTTATAAATTTGAGATTTATGGAAACAAGTATAAATCATATAATATAAATTTTAATGTTTTAGATAGAAAAGAAAAAAGCCTAAGATTAAAGATACACAATTTTGTTGACGAGATAAATATTAATAAGCCATTTTTAAAAGCAGAAGATGGAAGTAAGTTAATAATAGAAGGCGATGGAATTTCTGTAATAAAAGGTAAAAGTGCTGTTGAAAATGCTGTTGCAATGATTAGTTGTTATGATATAAATATTAATTATTCAAAATATCCTAATTCTTTATTAACTATTCAAGGATTCAATGGAGTTGATGGAAAAGATGGCCGGGATGCAGATACGAGTGACGTTAGTATTAAAAATGCAACATCAGCAAGTTCAGGTGGTACAGC
>CAKZZJ010000157.1 GCA_937885165.1 uncultured Caryophanales bacterium | reverse complement strand
AATATTAATCTTAATAATAACGACGAAGAAAATATTATTTATCATATAAAAGGTACACATTCTCATCCTTTATCTATGCCACAATATAATACACTACAATCTTATCATTATACCGATTATCAAATTGATATTACTGACATACATTATATTACTCAAAATGGCATTACAGCATATGCCATTAGGCTACCACACTTATTGCCAGGCACATATACTATCACAGCTAATACAGAAGATGTAGAATTCGCACACAACCCTAATAATGAAGAGCATGTTGACAGCGATGGTATACATAATGACATTTATTTAGAGAAAATCGACAACTCTAATGAGTTATTATTAACTGTCCATTATGATGATTCTTTATGCGATATTAATTTTGACAACACATCTATTTTAGTTAATCAAGATTTTAACATTACAGGAACAATTAATGTTACTGATAATCAATTAAAAGATTTATTAAATAATCAAACTTGTCGTTTCTATATCAATGAATTACAAAAACAATATAATGGAACAATAAAACTACGTAATAACACATTACATATTGAATCCGATACAATAAACATTAAAACAAGTGGAGCATATACAATTTCTGTTACCATTCCTAGTGGTGTATATTCCACAAATTATAATGATGATACGTATCACAACGAAAATATTGACTTTTATATGCCATTACAAAACCATACCACTAATATAATTGTTGATGAGCATATTAATGTAGAATTGAATGCAACCTTTAAAAACGGCAATAATGCACCATGTCAAACTGGATATAGTATCATAGGGCACGATATCACTAATGAAGTGCATTTATCTCTCGCATATAAACTTAAACATTCTAATGATGAACCAACAATAATCAACAGCAACATTATCTTAACTAAAGATTATAATAGCAATTATGGTGATATTCCAGAATTATTAAATGGTGGAGAATATCAATTAATTGCATCAACACCACATCAAACTTTCACATCCGATTTCACTATTCAAGCTGCAACATTACAACAAAATATTGCAAATAATCAAATAGAAATGGGATTAAATAAAACTATAGGTATATATTTAACAAACAATACCGATATCACCGATATTGATATATCAAAAATATCTATTTATACTCAAAAAGCTGACACTACATATGATAAAAATCAAGCACATCAAGTTAATATTCAATCTTATAACTTTATTAATGCACAAACCCTATATATTACAGCATTTACATACACCTATGACATCGGAGAATATTGGATTAGCGTCAGCTATTCTGGTGATGAAAACTTTGTAAGAATTGATTGTCCACCAGATAAATTTAGTACATACCTGCACACACCAAAAGCTGAAATTACACGTTTTAACAACTCATACACAATAGATATATTTTATTATAATAACAATGGAAATAAACAACGCACACAACAAGTATTATTACTGCCAATTGTGTTTATGAACAATAATCAAGTTATCAAAGATAATTGTTTATTAATCACTAATGAATATGGAAGTGTTGATTTAATAACTGATAGTGATATTACAAGACAATCATGGTGGAGTACATGGAGTGCTATTAAGATTATTTTTGACCCTGATAATGCTGAATTAATAAATACAATAGAAAACGATTTTACTGACTTAAATCAGTATAATTTTGTTTTCGATAAAGAATTAATAATTAATGCGAATAAAGGAGACAATATCATAGGACAATTACATTCTCATGACAGTAAATATATATACGACACCTATCAACCATACGAATTAACAATACAACGCCCAAGTGATTAAAATGATGGATATATCTGAAATTAAACAATATACTCATAAAATTATTAAAATAAAATTAACTAACAACAACACCATTACAACATATGAGTATGTTACTATCAAAATACATCTCACAAAAGAACAAAATGAAACTATTCGTTTTAGTATAGAAGAGAATAGCGACTGGATAGAGCACCAAAGCTATGAAGATGATTATTTTTTACGTATCCCAAATATCACCCCAAGCGTAAGCTATATTTATGCTCATTATTTTCCTGCTGATTTATATACATATGAAGAAGATACACAAATTTTCTCTATCTATGATTTTTCTGATTTTTTTAAAGAACGCCCTACAGACCAATGGTACGATGAAGAGTATCCATTGCAAATTACTTCATATGGATACGAAATGATGTTAGGTGACGAAAATAAACCATATATTCGTTCTTTATTAAACAAAAGCGTAACACAATACAAAGACCCTAATTATAAACAATATATTACTGACGATAATGTAAACGATATTTCTCATATGACAGAACAAGGCAGATTCCCATTATCTAGCAGATATAGAAATTCATATTATCGTATAGCTCCAGAATTCAATCAAGGTAATTTACCATACTGGAAAAGAGGACAAAAAGAATACTCTTATGGAACATCACCTAATATCAGCACAACAACATATGAAAACGATACATATAAATATAACAATGCTGCTGATGCAAGCTCAAATTATACTCCACAATATGAAGAGAGCGACACACCTTGTACACAGCGTTATTACCAAACACCTTTTTGGGAAGCAAAAATACATCGTAAAGGATTAAGCCCACTAATAACTGAAACATATAGTGATGATTATACATCTGAAGATAAAGATGCACCTTTCAATGTATTTTTAAGTTATCAATATTTACCAACCAGCACCGAATACCATCAACATTATTATGGTTTTGAAGGTCATAATGTACGTGATGCATCTGGAAATTTAATATCTCGTAGAGATAATTTACCAGAAGCAATTAGAGTATTAAATAACCCTGAAACAACACAAGCTAATCAAAATAAATTAGCAATATATTGCGAAAATCTTCGTAATGGAACATATCGTCAATTAACTCAAAATAAAAATTTTGAAATTTTAGATGGTGAAGGATTACATTATATAAATAATCAATTCGGTAAATCAGCAACATATCGATTAATTAATCATGGTAATCCTTTTGATGATAAATATATCATGACCACAGACCATACTAATGTAATTGATTTAAATTTAGATGATGCTAAAATATTAAAAAACTGCACATGGGAGCGTAATCAATGTGATAAATACTGGACATTA
>CAKZZJ010000156.1 GCA_937885165.1 uncultured Caryophanales bacterium | reverse complement strand
CATACGAGATCGTGATGTGACTGGAGTTCAGACGTGTGCTCTTCCGATCTATGCTTGCATAAACTATATTACCTGTCATCATCATTCCCCAAAAGCCGCGGTAATATAAAGAATAGGCTTCTAAAAATCCACCAGCTGCAGTTAATAATAATGCGATTACAAATTCGACATTAAATATTTTATTTTTCATAATTTCAATGTTTGATGAGGCATACCTGAATCTGTATGTTCTATTTCTCCTGTATGGCTATATTCATCTAAGAACATCGCAATTCTTGTATCCTTTTTATATAAAGGCCATTCTGGTAGTTCTGCTACATTAGGGTCCTGGTTTTTAATGAATGAATTCCACATACTAGATGTAGCCTTATATACTTTTTCATATGAAGGAATTAAGTTGATCCCAGGATATGAACCCATAGCGCCTGTTGCGACACCTGAACACATTGTATGGCCTGCTCCTATACCACCGCAATCCCAGTCAAAACGATACATATACATTCTGTTGCCTTTATCTGCTTCAGCAAATGCGTCAAACATATCTATACAAGGGAAACCATAAAAATATCTTGAGATGATTGCGATAACCATGTCCATATTGCCTACAGCACCAAATTTTTGTAAAACTCTTCCTACGTGAGTTGTATTATCTCCGAAATACCCGAATAAATCATCTAAGCTTTTTAATTGATAATAATCTTTTAATGTGGCAAATTCATCTCTGTTATAGCCACCTAATATTGTTACATAATTGGCTTTGCCAGAACGGATGATTTCTAAGGCATCATTACCTTCGAAATTTATGCCATCAAAAACCGGACCTAAATTTTGTAAAGATGGACCTGAGAATAGAACGCCTTGTTTATCCATTATTTCTTCCCATGGAGCATCCAGTAATTTTTGTCTAGCATTCTCTTTAGTTACACCATATGCTTCCATAAACATTTCTGCAATCACTTGAGCTGTATGAACATCTCTTATCGCACTTGATGAACCACTATCCATCATTGCGGCTGTAAATAGTCCTTTTGCAGTTTTTGAGCAAAGTAAAGCACTTACCATTTTCGCTCCTGCTGATTGACCCGCAACAGTAATTTTAGATAAATCACCACCGAAAGCTTCTATGTTTTCATGAACCCATTTTAAAGCTTTAATGACATCAAGCATTCCGCAGTTTCCGGATTCTTTATATTCTTCTCCTAGATATTTATCTACTTGTAAAAAGCCAAGTACACCAAGTCTATATGAAGAAGTTACTAAGATACAATCCATTTTTGTTGTTCCGACGGGATCACTATTTAATGTATGGTCTCCTGTTTGGAATGCACCACCATGTATATTAAATAATACAGGATGTTTCTTACCATCTAATTTTGGTACATATACATTAAGGTAAAGACAGTCTTCGCTTGGCTTGTAATTATTGTTTCCACCTACTACGCCGCCAACTGATGATACAGGTCTTGCCTCAACAGGACCAAATTTATTGCACAATCTTACACCTTCCCAAGAATCAGGGTCAAGTGGTGCTTTAAATCTTAAATCTCCTACAGGTGGTTTAGCAAAAGGTATTCCTTTGTAAACAATATAGCCGTTTTCTTCTACACCATTTACTAACCCATATTTTGTTTTAACGATTAAATTTGACACTCTTTTTCCCCCCTATTTTGTTACAAATTCTGCGATTTTATTTAATGCCATTCTTGCTTCTAATACTGGATATACAGGATATACATGATTCATTCCTTTTCCGATTTCTAATGTTGAATCAACACCTGCATTTATAAGTTTATTCTGAAATAATCTTACATCAGGATTAAATATTTCTCTTGTTCCTACAAACATGAGTGTCTTTGGGAAGTTGGTTACATCACCAAATAGTGGACTAATCCTATAATCTTTAATATCAGTATCTCCTGCCCACGCTTCTCCCATTCTTTTAAGTCCTATAACTCCAAGCATAGGATCAGGATAATTATCATATTCTTTATTACTCATTGAACAGTCAACCCAAGGTGATAACAATACTGCTTTTGTCGGAAGTCTTTTTCCATTTTTATTTAAATATTCACAATAAGCAATAGAAAATCCTCCGCCTGCTGAATCACCCATAATAACAATAGGTTTATTTTTTTCTAATAAATCATCATATATTTTATTTATTAATGTATATGTCTCTTCATATTTGTGTTCCGGTGCTAAAGGATATAATGGAGCGATAACAGTATAATTAGTTAATTTTGCTAATTTATCACAATATGATACATGATAATTACTCATTTGGTTAACATAAGCTCCGCCGTGGATATATAATACATATCCATCTGGATTATTACTATTATCAAAATAGATTGCTTCGCTACCATATAGATTTTCAATGTGAACATTGCTTTGATAATTTGATGATGGTAGTTTATATGACTCATCATTTAAATTTCTTCTTAATTCCATATACTCACAAGCTTTTTCTACTGAATCAAAATATCCGCCGTTACTGCTTTTTAAAACAATTTCAACCGCACTTGATAGTATAGTCCTTCCGTACCCCAAATCTGATATTATAGCAAGTACTGCAATAACTGCTAATATTAACGACATAAAACCAAGACCGATATTTTTTACTAATTTATGGTTTTTCTTATTTTTGTTTATATCAATTAATTTTATAACTGCATAAAAACAAACATTGACTAAATTAAATATTGTAATTATGTAATATAAATTTAAATTTTTATTAATAATAATTATTAAAGATAAAATAAAACCTGTAAGTGATAATATAACAGATGGTATACTTGACCATTTTTTCTTATCTTTAAATTCTATTATATTAGCTATGATGTAAAATGTAGTACCAATTAGACTTAATCCTAATAAAAGTTCTAATGAATATGGTAAAAACATTCCTAATAAAGTAAATATAAATATAATAACAATTGAACAAATTTCAATTAATGGGGTAATTTTTTTCATTTTCATTTCCTTAGTGTAGACATTTGTCCTTTCTATGTGTATAATTTAACATGTAGAACAAAAAAAGTAAATAGTTTTGATATTAGAATAGACATAAGGAGACTATTTGTGTATGCCAACGAAAGAGGAAAGAATTAATAATTTAAAACAGGCTAATGCCAAATCACACGAATTAATTAAGGAAGCATTAAAGGATGCTTTATATGAGATGATTAAGGAAAAAGATATTAATAAAATCAAAGTTATAGATTTAATTAAAAAAGCAGGAGTTTCTAGAAGCTGTTTTTATAAATATTATTATCTACCTAAAGATATATTAATTGAAGATTGGATTAGTATAGTAAAAGATATAGGTGCTAAATTAGGCGCAGACATTATCGAAAACTGGAAAATTATATTTACTAAGGTATATGAATATAAAGAAATAATATCTATTTTTTTTGAAGCTAATTTAGGGATGGAATTTTTAAATATATTAAATCAGGCTTTATATGAAATTAAAGATGTTAAACTATATTATTATATTTCTATCTGGAATGGAGCGATATTTCAAAGTATATTATCATGGGAAAAAAGAGGATTTAAAGAAAGCGTTGATGAAATAACAGAATTAATTGTGAAATATACAAAGCCAATTATAGTTGATGAATTATAATATTTTGAAATAAAAATACTCTTAAAATCTAAGTTTCCATAAGGGCGTGTTTTTAACGCATACATATGCTGAATATTGAGTATTATCACCATTGAATGTTATTTCAATAAATTCTAGTCCATCTGCAGATTTAAGTGATTTAATAGAATGCATAAATGATGGGTTTAATATGTAATTCTAAATCTCTCGATAGATGATTTAAAGCGTCTTTACTGTTATTC
>CAKZZJ010000155.1 GCA_937885165.1 uncultured Caryophanales bacterium | reverse complement strand
GTTGAACACAAAATTAAATAAAAAGAAAGAGACAACCTATTTTGATTTACTTATGGACAAACATAAAGAACTTTTAAATGAATACTTGTATTTAGTTGATTTATATAAAGATGGCTATGTTACTACAAAACGCGATGCATATATGCTTAATATGGATTACGCAAATACTATGGTAGCAGAGGCATATGCTGATGGAGGGTCATTTACATTTGCAGGTTTCGAATCACATGAGGGTGAATATGATTTAAATGATACTACAGAAGATTATGCATTACTAGATTCTGCAAGTAAAATAAAATATGATAATGCAAACATTAGAAAGAACAAAAGAATTCAGAGAAAGAATGGTTCATTAGTATTTTTCAGTATCTTCTTTGGCATACTTTTGGCAATACTTACATTAGGCGGATCATTATTCTTATTATTTGCAGGTAATTTAGATTTTATGCAAAATGTAAATAATAATATCTATTCACATAAATATGAATTTGAAGAATTAAGATATTTCATTACTATCGGTGGTGGCACATTTGTACTGTTGCTGGCAATGTCTATAGCATTATCAATAAGATCAAAAAATACATCTAACAGACTTACAAATTTGTTGTTCATAAAAGAATGCAGAGAAAATGAAAAAACTCTAACAGTTAAACAAAGACAAAGATTCGCAATAATAGAAAAAGATGAAAAGAAACTTGAAAAAAGCTTAAAAGATAAACATTCTCCACTTGCTTCAGTAGTTATTTTACTTCATGGAATAGAAATATCTTTACTTGTGTTATTTGCTTTATATTTACTTGATATTATGAATATTGATTCAGTAAATAACATGTTAAGCAACTTAAAAGTTACGCTTGATTTCAGCAAAATTAACACAAATATATTAGTATATTTACTTTCTTTATTTGCAGGACCTGTAATTGAAGCAGTAATATTATTCTTCAAAAAGCCAAAGAATAATTGGTTGTTATTCTTACTAGATATTTTAACAATGGTAATTACACTTGCTGTAGCATTGTTTATTCCTGGCATCTTAAGCTAATATAAATTTAAGGAGGCAAATTTATGCAAGAAACATTAGTAAAAAATGAATTGAAAAATGAACAAGTTATGGTTAAAAACAAAATTGATTCACTAAAATCTCACAAAAGGATTTCCATCTGGACTTTAGTTTTATCTATTTTGGTTTTAATTGTAACGGTAGGAACACTTATTTTTGTATGGATTGTATCAGCCTATGAAATCAATGGTGTTGATTTAAATGAACTATATTTTAAGAATAAATTTAGTTTTACATCTGATGATATTAATCCATATCTCAATATCAATTCTTATATGTTTACAATTGTACTTTTATTTTCTATCTTTTTACTTGCTTCATCAAAGAAAAGAATTGCAAAATTAAATGAAGTAACTCTATTCTATGAAAATAAAGATGATGATGAAATCAAGAAAAATATGAATTATAATGCTGTAATGAATGATAAAGGTAATACTATCTTAGCTATATTCCTAACATTCGCACATATATTATCAATTACTGTTGCGGCCGCTACAGGAATATTAATATTATCTCAAGCTTTAACTACAATAACATATGTTGTAACACCATATCTATTCTTATTATATACAGTTCCAGTTGCTGTAGTTGGCACATTAGTTTTATCATTTATGAAAAACAAGAGTGTATTACTACTTTTCTTCTTTGATGTATTAGGTATCGCTTACGTATATTTATTCACTCAATTCATATTTGTAGAATAATGAATTTATATTTATTAAGTTTAGGTTGTGCCAAAAACCAAGTTGATTCCGAGATGATGCTTGGTATACTTTCTAAAAAATGTGATATTACAAATAAACCAGAAGAAGCAGATTTGTTAATTGTCAACACCTGTGCTTTTATTGATGCAGCAAAAAAAGAAGCAATCGATAAAATACTTGAATTATCAGATTATAAAAAAGAAAATGCCAAACTTATAGTTGCAGGATGTCTTGCCAAAAGATATAAAGAAAAACTTATAAGTCTGCTGCCTGAAGTAGACAGATTCATAAGTTTAGATGAATATAAAGACTTTGCTAAGATAATCAATTCTGTAACTAATTCACAGTTTTGCGAAGAAGATTTCGATTTTATAAATAGATATACGCTTACTCCACCATACATGCAGTATGTAAGAATAAGTGATGGATGCTTTAACAGATGTGCTTTTTGTGCTATTCCTTTAATCAGAGGTAACTTAGTATCAAGAAGTATAGAAGATATTGTAGCTGAAGTTAAAGAAGCAGTTAGTAATGGTGTTTATGAAATCAATTTAATCAGCCAGGATACAACAATGTATGGTTTGGATCTTTATAAGAAGATTTCTCTTATAGATTTACTTGAATCCATAATTAAATTAGATGGCGATTTTAAAATAAGATTATTATATTTATACCCAGATATAGTAACTGATGATTTAATAAATCTAATCAAGAACAATCCTAAAGTAATGCCTTATTTTGATATTCCTATTCAACATTCCGAAGATAAGATGTTAAAACTTATGAATAGAAGAGGAGATAAAAAACTTCTATTGGATTTATTTTCAAAAATAAGAAAAGAAATACCTAATGCTATAATAAGGACAACATTTATTGTCGGATTTCCAAATGAAGATGAAGAAGATTTCAAAAATCTCTGTGAATTTATTAAAAAAGTAAAATTTGACAGACTTGGTGCTTTTACTTATTCAGATGAAGAAGGAACAAAAGCTCACCTAATGAAAAATAAAATCAAAAAGAGTATTAAGCAAGAACGTTATGAAAAACTAATGACAATTCAAAATGAAATAGCTTATAACCTTAATAAAAAATATCTTAATACTATTTTAGATGATTGTTTTATAATCGGCTATGATGAAGATTCATTTTTGTATAAGGCTAGAAATTATGCTTACGCATCAGATGATATTGATGGTGTAATTTATGTTGCCTCAAAAAAAGAACATAAACTTGGAGATAAACTTAAAGTAAGGGTATTAGACTTTGATTCTTATACATTAACAGGAGAAGAATATGAATAATATATTTATTTTGCCTTTTGAAGGTTGTGTAACTATCAACAATAAAATAACAGATAAAACCAAAACGGCATTTGATATAATTCATAAAAATAATGATTTAGTAATCATAATATCT
>CAKZZJ010000154.1 GCA_937885165.1 uncultured Caryophanales bacterium | reverse complement strand
ATAAAGAATAATATTAAATCATATAATAATTAATTATTTAGACTATCATTGCAATGATAAAAGATTATGTCAAAGCAATGATAGTTTTTTTTAAAACCATCTGCCGATGCCGCTGCTCCATATCTTAATGGTAATATAGTTGCTTGTGTATGAATCATATGTACCATAGTTTCCTGTCGAAATTGTTGTATTGTTTTCGCCGATATAATTTCCATTATATCTTTCGGAGTATCTATATGCCTGTATATTAGTCATTGAATAATCAATATAAAATATATGATTGTCATCTGATTTTGAGTCATAGTCTACTTGCTCAGATGCTGATGAATTCCAACAATTTAGTCTTGTTATGCATCCATCATTATACCACCATGAATTAACATCTAAAGTTACTTCAACAATTATTTTCCTTTTTATTGTCCAGTCAGAAACATTTCTAGTTATTTTATAAATACCACTATCAGTCAATAGACTTATAACTATTGCATTTTCCAAACTTGCATTAGTTTCTCCAAATCTATTGCCTAAACCATAAACCTTTATACCATATTCACAAGAGTTTGCATTAATAATTACATCTGTATCTGGAGTTAAAAAATTATAATAATTATTGCTATCTGAGCCGTAATAATGTAAAACATTAGATGCTGTGTATTTAGCATATACTGTCATTTCCGAAGATGCTGTAGTTACTACACTTGAATATGTATAGTTAGTATATCCTGTATACCATCCATCAAATGTATAATTTGTTACTGCAGCAGGATTAATTAGATTTGAATTAATATCTACAGTTGATGAAGTGGAATTCCAACCTGAATCTGATGTCATATTAACGTTATCACCAGTAGGTACCTTATAAGTTATAGTTACTTGTTGAATCCAGTTAGCTGTATATTCCTTATTACCTATTGAACCTGAATCAATTGTCACTGAATTTTGAGCATTATTACCATTTGAGCCTGTCCATCCTGTAAATCTATATCCACTTCTTGTTGGAGCAACTAAGGTAATATCTCCACTTTCAATTGTGTATGTAGCAGGATTTGATTCATTGTTTGTACCACTATTTAAATTATATGTAATTGTGTACTCAATAATATTCCACTTAGCGTAAAGTGTTATATCATCTGTATAACCTGTTGCAGCCAATGATGTAACAGCAGTACCAGAGCAATCAGATGTTATGAACCATCCGCCGAATGTGTATCCTGTCTTGCTTGGACTATCTAATGTAGTATCTGTACCATATGTATGATTATTAGGATATTCTGTTTCATGAGTTCCAGAGAAATCTACATTACCATTATCTCTATAAATTATGTTATACGACCTTGGATTTTCACTAAATGCTGCATAATATGTTGTGTCGCCTGATACTGTATCTAAATTTGTTCCAGTAGTTTGATTAGCTGATGTTGCCCATCCATCAAATGTATAAGTATATTGTGCTGTTGCAGCCTTTGTAGGTTCACTACTATCAAAAGAAGGAGCTATTCCATAATCAACATTAGCATCAGTTTCAAGAGTTGTTTCACCATCTTGGCTCTTCCAAGTAACAGTATATTTATTTAAAGTAGAAGAATATGTTGCAGCATATGTAGCATCTCCTGTAACTGCAACAATTGTAGGAGTCCATCCAACAAATGTATAAGTGTATTGTGCTGTTGCAGCCTTTGTAGGATTATTAGGTTTTTCGATATTTGCTACTTCAGTACCAACATCATATGCTGTAGCTTCTTTTAGAACTGTTGTATTATCATCATCGACAAATGTTACTTTATACTGTTTAATCCATTGAGCATATAGTGTTACATTTGTAGATAATTCCAATGATCCATCACTATCAAGTGTTACTCCCTCATTATTTACTTTCCATCCAGCAAATCTATATGTAGATAATTCATAACTTGATGATGGAAGAGTGTAAGAAGAACTTGCTACATAAGCATTTTGCATATCACCTGTTGCAGCATCATTATTCTTATTGAACATTATTTGATATTTAACAACCACTGTAGAAGTTGTTGTAAATGTCTTTGTGTTATAATTTGCACTAGTTGGCGTGAATGTTACGCTTCTAGTTGCTGATCCTGCAGTTAATGTAGTACCTGCCGTAAGTGCAAAATTACCATCAACACTATTTTCACCATATTTGGCATCAGCAGTAAAATTCAATTCATCAATCTCATAAATATAATAATCTTGTCCACTTGGGTAAGTAATCACCTCATTTGATATAGTTACTTCAGCTTTTGAAATTGTCACTGAGAAAGATCCAGACTTTTGATTATGATATGCTGCATTAGCATGATAATATACTGTATATTCCCCTGCATCTATAAATGTAGGCATTGATCCATAACTACCATTTTCTGTTTCAGAGTATGTGTATTCTACATTTTGAGTTTCTGATGTTGCTATTGCTCCAGAAACTGTTGGAGTCTTTGGGCTACCATCATATATAAAATTATCAGATTCATTTTGAAATAATGTTACATTAATATCAGCATTAATTATTTGATAATTAAATTCTTTAAATGAAGTAGTGCTATATGTTCCAGCACCAGTTATTCTAACTATATAAGTGCCTACAACAATGTAATCACCTGTTGTTGTTGGATAAGAAATCGTATAATCAGTACCTAACACTAAATTTACACCACCAATAGAGAACTCTGGTGAAGGTTTAATTTCAGAACCTGTATAACTATATGTAGCATCTAACCCACTAACTACTACAGCACTCTCAATTGTTTTAGCAACAACTGATAGTGTTGCAGTTGCTGACATATCAATATTGTAATTAGAGTTTGCTAATCCGCTGATATAGATTGTATAATCTGCAATAGTAGTACAAGCAACTTCTTTATCAAGAACCTCGTCCACATTTTTAACTGTATAAGTAGCTTCACCTAAATTATCATTATTTACTACTCCATCGACATCATAGCCAAATGATGCTTGAGAAATCTTTTGATCAACAATTATTTGTGCATTTTTTGGAGTAACTGTTATTGTTTTAGTAATAACAGTTAATCTACCATCGACAAATGAAATATTATAGTTGTTTGATGTTAGACCACTTGGTGTTATTGTATAACTACCAACATTACCATATTGACTATAATTATAATCATATGCTAAAGTGCCACCTAATACTGATGCACTTTCATTATTAACAAATCCTGTATATGTTACGCCATCATTTGTAGGTGCATCACCATAAGTGATTGTCTTAGGGTTAGCAGTTATTGTTAATGAAGCAGTAGTTATAGAGTATGTTTTTTCAATTTCTCCAGCATATTCACCAACACCAGTAATAGTTATTGTATAGTTTCCTACATTAATTCTCGTTTCACTACTATAAGAAATAGTATATGCATTTGTTATAGCTAATGTGTCATTAGCTGAATTTTTAACTGTAATTGAAGGAGTATGAGCAAGACCATCATATACGTATGAGTTCTCACCTAATGTAATTCTTTCAGCAACTAAATTTTCTCTCCATTTAGCGTAATATTCTTTTTCGCCAAACTCAGCAGAACCAATTTCTGTGACTGCTGAACCAGTTAATGATACATTATTAAACCAACCACCAAACGTGTAACCTTCTTTTGTTACATTTGTTGGTAATGTGACACCAGTGCCATAAGTATACGTAGTAACATTATCAGCATTTACTGTACCACCATTTGTGTTAAGAGTTACACCATAACTTGCATTGGTCCATCTTGCTTTAAGAGTAGTATTTTGATATCTAATCCAATTGCTACTTGAATCAGTATAATTTTCAACGTTTGCTACAAATGAACCATCATCATTAACTACTAATACATTCGCTTCATTTTCTAAGCCAGCAAATGTATAACCATCCTTAGTTGGAACGCTTATTCTTGCAACTGTTTCATATGGTAAATAATTTACTGCTTCAATCTCTGTTCCACCATCAGAATTAAACGTTATCTGATAATTACCATAAACATTATTATATGTATATGGACAAGTTCTATCATCTAATGTATTTAATATGATGAAATCGTAATTAGTGTTAATAGGAACATCAGCAGTTGAATTCCAAACATTATCATTTTCCCAAGATAATGTTGAAGTAGCTAATCTTAATACAATAATGTAATTGTATTTTTTATTAACTGATGCTTTATAAATCTTATTAGACGAATTATCAGTATCAAGAGTTAATGTATACCATTCATTTGGAGTATTTTGAACATTTTGTTGTTCAAAAGCATATAAAGCAACTGTTGCATTATCTGCAAGCCAAGCATCACTTACATAAAGATATATTGTGTTTTCGTATCCAGCAACCCATAAAGAATAAGTTATAGTACTACCTGATACATCAAACTTCAAATACACACTAACATTAGTATAATTAGTTTTAACTTTTAATGCTGCTCCGTTAAGTTCAACATTATTTCCTGATGCGTTAACATCAATTGTTGATGATGTAATTAAATTACCATTTATACTAAATGTTAATACATCATTTGCATTACCTGATAATTTAATATGGTATTGAGCATCATTTGATGCATTAGTCATACTAAGTGCCATAGTTTGCGCTCCAGCACCATTTACGGAAACAGTAACTACATCTGTTAATGCCGCAGTAATGGTTGAAGTGCTAGGTGTAAATGTAATAGTATAATTACCAGCTGCAGTAGTAATAATATTGTTACCATCATCATAACTAAACAATCCTGATGTTTTAATTGTATCAGTTAAATATTCATATCCTAACCAAACAACTGTTTGATAGCCATAATCTACAATTACTTTAAATTTTTCGCCCTTGTCAAACAATAATGATATAGTATAAACCCCATCATTTAGAGTCATTGCTGTTGTATTATCTTTATTCCAATCAGTGCCAGTCATATTAAATGTACCAAGTACATCAACACCATTATTCACAACTGTTGCTTTATTTTTGCTAATCCATACTTGATAATCAGTTGTATCTGTAATATCTAAGAATATATTGTAATACCCACTTTCATTAATTGTTAATTCAATACTTTCTTCCTTTGCAATTACATTTAATGTTTGCATAGTAACGTAGTTTCTAAATGATATTGAACTTCCTTCTGCTATATAAAGATTTTCTATATATTTTTCTATGTGACTTTCTGTAGTAACTTTTTCTAATAGTTCACCTTCAACTAAAGCATCATTAATTAATAATTGGTAATTTATAGGTGGTGTTGTTAAATAAATACCACTATTTGTAATATAACCAGTAAATGTACCATTAAGTGTTGTTTGAGTAGTTGTTGCTGTTTCTGAACCATCAATATATAAATCATAGTTTGCAAAAGTTATAATTGTTGCTGGACTAGTGATTTCTGTTGTTAACTTAAAGTCCGCAATATGGTTATTTCCACCTAATGTAACTTCAGATATTGAGCCTGCACTTGCTGTATATTCGGTATATGTTGCTCTATAAGTCACATTATCTGTTACATCTACAACTGCAGGAGACCAACCATTAAATACATAAATAGTATCTGTTGTTGCAGCCCTTGTTGGATTAGTTGGCTTAACTATATTTGAGACAACTGTACCATAATCATACTCAGTTGTTTCTTTTAATATTGTTGTGTCGTCATAATCAACAAATGTTACTCCATATTTATTAATTGTAAATTTAGCATATAATACTTTTGGACCAGTAGAACCAGCTGGAATAGAAGTTATTTGAGATCCTGTATATGATGAATTATCATACCATCCACCAAATGTATAACCAGTTTTTGAAGCATCATTTAGAGTAACTGAATCTTCAATCGTATACATTTGAGGATTTGATACATTGTTTGTACCATCATCTAAATTATATGTAATATTATAAGAAATTGCTGTAGGAGCTGTTGTAATAATATTTGCATTTAACGATAATGTTTCAGTACCACAACCTGAGAAATTAGTAGTATTAACTTCTAATGAACCTACTGAATCATTATTATCTGTATATTGATAACCTGTATCCACACTCAAAACATAATATAAAGTGCCTTTATATTGAACTTTATTGTTATTATTTAATGAATTTTGATGTTCTGAATCAGTATACCAATTAATTGAAGTGTGAGAAGGTAAATTAGAATTATCTAAAACATTTGCATATTCTCTTATAGTCCAAGTTCCTGTTATAGTTACATCATAATTAGGAATTGTTATTTGGCCATTAGATATTATTAAATCTTCGGTTTCATTATAAGAAGCGCTCCAAACAAATGTATATCCATCTAAGACTTGATTAGAAGGAAGTGTATATGCAGTTCCAAATTTAGCTGTTGTATTTGCTGGCAATGCTGGTGCGCCATCTACACTTGATGCATAAACAAATGTTATATTATAAACTTTTCTTGTGTAATATAGTTTTAATGTTAATGAACCATCACCTGTAATTGTATTAGAAGCAACTGTGCCTTCAACATTATTATCATATGTAAATCCAGTATATGTTTTTTGCGTAGCAGTTGCAGTAGTATCTGTTTTACCAGTTAAATTTTCAGTTTCATATAATGTATATCCACCATTTATATTTTCTTGATAATGTTCTACTTTATATTGAGTATCATTATTTGCAGTCCAATATGCAAAATAAGTCAAATTTGAACTAACAGTTACGCCCTCTAAATTTAATGGTTCAGTTCCGTCTGCAGTTAGAACCCAACCAGCAAATGTATAACCTGATCTTGTTGGATTAGCTGGTATAGTTAAATCAGCATTATCACCATAATTATATGTATAAGTTAAATCGCTTGGAGAATCTTCATAATTATGTTTAAATGTTACAACATATTTTTGTTCAAATTTAGCATATAATGTAACATCTGTTGTCTTATCAT
>CAKZZJ010000153.1 GCA_937885165.1 uncultured Caryophanales bacterium | reverse complement strand
GTTCTCATCTGTTTTAACAACATATACATCATCTAATTTCCAAAATTATCTATTATATAAAACATTAGATATCAAGATTAGTGATTTCAGCGTTGATGCTTATAGGATTAATGATATAACTATAACAGCTTTAATCAACGAATGTGAAAATAATCTAAGCTCATATGGGGACAAAGACACATATGATGAATGGATTATTGATTCTAGTGATGATTTAACTATCTGGGTTAGACCTGATAAAATTTAAGTTATTAAGAAGAGGGTAAAACCTCTTCTTTTTAATTAAGGTGGTGTTATTATTAATTATCATACTAAAGCTAAACCTTACAATTCTTTAAATGAATATTATAAACAGAAATATGGCTTTAAGGTTGCTAAGATTCCACTTAATTTAAATTTCACCTGCCCAAATAGAGATGGTAAAAAGGGGTATGGTGGATGTGTATTTTGTTCTTCATATGCAAGTGGTGATGTCCAAAGTGATTTATCCCTTTCTATGAAAGAACAATATGATAAATTAAAAGAAATACAAAAATCAAAATGGCATGAAAAAATAAAATTTATGCCTTATCTTCAGGCAGGAACAAATACATATAAAGATGTAGAAACATTAAAAGAAATCTATGATGAAGCACTTAATCTTGATGATGATTTATTTGGTTTATCTATCGCTACACGTGCTGATGAATTAGATGATAAAAAATTAGAATTATTATCATCTATAAATAAAAAAAATCATTTGCAGATAGAACTTGGATTTCAATCTGCAAATGAATCCACTAATTTATTTATAAACAGATGCCTTACTAATAAAGAATTTGAAGATGCAGTATATAAACTTCATAAAGAAAATATTGAAATAGTTGTCCATATAATCAATGGTCTACCTTATGAAGAAGAAAATGATATGCTAAATACTATTAAATATTTAAATAAATTACCGATAAATGGTATAAAAATTCACTCACTCTTGATTTTAAAAGATGCAAAATTATATGAAATATATAAAGAAAAACCTTTTAAATTATTGACGCTTGATGAATATGTTGAAATAACATCAAAACAGATATCTTTATTAAAAGATGATATAATTATTCATAGACTTGGAGCTGACGCACCAAGTGATGATTATTTACCTCTTTGGCCAAGAAAAAAGATGATATTAATGAATGAAATAGATAAATATATGAGAAAAAATAATTTATATCAAGGAAAATATTTTGAAAAATATTAGTTGCTAAATTAAATGAATTAAATATTTGGTAAATCATCTAATTTCAATTTTTCTTTTTCTATTTTGTTTAAATAATCTAGATAAAAGGAAAAAAGGAAGTGAGGAAATGATTCATAAAAATTGCCTTTTCCATATCCTTTTTTTATCAATTTAAATATTTTATTTACTCCATTAATAGATTTATTATCATATATCTTTTTAGCAGAAGCCATTTTTCCATTATTAGCCTTTACTTCAAAAATATCAATACCATTTGAAGTATCGATTAAAAAGTCATTTTCAAGATGATTTAGGGAATCAGAGAAATAATATAAATCATAATTTTCTTTATATAGCATATCAGCACATAATGCTTCATATATCGCGCCTTTATATGCCCCTAAATCATCATTTATTATTTGTTCAACAATTGATAGTGGATAATTAGCAATTAAAAGACCTATATCTGATAAATATATTTTAAATTCTTCAGTTATGGAATTGCCTTTTAATGGGCTTTCAATAACACGTAAATTATTTGCTTTAACAATTAAACCTACATTTTTAAGCCATTCTAAAGCATCAGAAAATTCAGACGATCTTCCACCATTTTTAATAACACTATATTTAAATTTTTTATTCTCTTTAGCTAGCTGGTCAGGAATTGATTCAAAGGCCCTAGATATTCTAATTAAAAGTATAGGATCAATATAGCGTTCACCATTTTCATCATATCTAGTACCAAAATCATGAATATAATCTTTAAGCAAAGAATTTTGAATACTTCTAACTTCATTTATATCCTTTGTCTCTATATATTTTTTAACTGCTTCAGGCATACCTCCAACTAATATATATCTTATCAAATAAGAATGTAATACATTTATGTATGATTCTGATAATTCAGTATTATCCTTAATAGAGGTATAAATTAAATCTATTGTTTCTTTTTTAATTCCATTAGCTAGTAAAAATTCAATATAGCTAAGTGGCTTTATCGTCAAATAACTATCATATCCTACAGGGATATTCTTGGCTTTTAAATCTGATATACCCAAAAGAGAGCCTGTAGCAATGACGTCGAATCTTTTGTCTATTGCGAATATCTTTAGTGATTCTCTGGCTAGTCTTGAATCATTTATTTCATCAAAAACTGTTATTTCTATATTATCCATAATCTAATGTCCTCCTGTTAATCTTTCGGCGAATTGACTCGCATATTGTATTACTG
>CAKZZJ010000152.1 GCA_937885165.1 uncultured Caryophanales bacterium | reverse complement strand
AACGCCATATTGTGCAAATGTAACGTACACGTTACAGGATTTGTACGGATTATTATCGAATGTCATGTTAGAATAGAAAATTCTTTTCTCTCCTAAAACATAGCTGATTTTTGATTTACCACATAATCTTTCTTCAGCAAATTTAACACACAAATTAACTACTATATTTTTCTAATAATATAGTCCAGTTCATTAGATGTTTTGGAATATTAAATATTTTGCTTTAAAAAGCCACATTTTAAATTCAATAATTTTGATTTTTAACTAATTTTGTTGAATTTTTAAAAATTAAGCTTATTTTTCATTAATTTCCATTCATTGGTTGAATGAAATTAATCTTAAATGATAATATTTCTATACCCATATCTTCACTTGCCATATTAAGTAAAGATATTATCTTTTCATTATTTTTTTTATAATCTTTAATTAATATTTCAGCATTACCATTATCTGCAAATTCTCTTAATACATCATTTATTTTAGTTTCTAATACATTTTGTAAATTATTTAAGTTATAAAAATAATTTTCTGGATTAGTTACTTTATATTCAAAACTGAAATTTATTTTATAAAGATGGTCTGGACCATCATTTATAAATAATTTATCAGTTTGAAATGATTGATTATCTAAAGATATTCTTGCACCAACAGAATCAACAAATGGAACTAAGAAATATTTATTAGTATTTTCATCAATTAATTTATAAATCTTACCTTTTCTTGTAACTACTACAATTGTTTTAGGTTTTCCTTTAACAATTCTTCTTATTAAATAGATAGCTATTATTAATAAAACAATAGCGCCTAAAACAATGTATAAGATAGGACTTTTAAATATTTTCTTTAATTGTTCAGTTGAACTATCTGTTTCAGTTTCTGCTAATAATTTAATTAATTCATATCTCAATTTGAAATCATCCTCTTTTTATTATTTCAAGTTCTTTTAGGTATTCTAAAACTGCTTTATTATCATGACCTATTTCACATAAATGATTTATTATTTCTTCTATCTTTTCTAAATCAAAAGGATGTATTCCTTTTTCTACATAAATTTTGTCATTTTGTGTTTTAGTTGCGTGAGATGTTTTAAGAAGTAATTCTTCATATAATTTCTCTCCAGGTCTTAATCCAGTAATTTCAATATCTATATCTTTACCTAATTCCAAACCTGATAATTTAATCATGTTTTTAGCTAAATCTATGATTTTTACTGGCTCACCCATATCAAGAATGAATTTTTCTCCACCTTCTGCATAAGCACCTGATTCTATTACTAAACCACATGCTTCAGGTATAGTCATAAAGAATCTTGTTATTTCATCTGATGTAACTGTAACAGGTCCACCAGCTTCAATCTGACGCCTGAATAGTGGTATTACAGAGCCATTAGAACCAAGCACATTACCAAATCTTACCATTGAGTATTTAGTATGACTTGATTTTTTATTCCATGCTTCAACTATCATCTCGCAGAAGCGTTTAGTTGCCCCCATTACATTAGTTGGTCTTACTGCTTTATCTGTAGATATTAAAACCATTTTATCTACACCATATCTATCAGCCATCTTAGCTACATTATATGTACCTTTGATGTTGTTTTTGATAGCCTCATATGGGCTATCTTCCATTAAAGGCACATGTTTATGTGCTGCAGCATGAAATACTATATTAGGTTTATATTCACTAAATATTTCATCAAGCCTTCCTTCATCCCTTACTGAACCAATAAGTGCGATATATTCAGGCTTATATTCACTATTTTTATATTTAATGTCTAAATTAGTTTTAAGTTCATATGTTGTATTTTCATAAATATCAAATATGATTAATTTCTTAGGTTTATAATCAAGTACTTGTCTTGCGATTTCAGACCCAATTGATCCTCCACCTCCTGTAACAAGTACTACTTTATCATTTAAAAATTCATTTAATCTTGATTTATCAAGTTTTATTTCACTTCTTCCGAGTAAATCAGCTATTTCTACTTTTCTTATTGTAGAAGTTAAATCATTTTGTAATAATTTAGCTTTATCAGGAAGTATTTCTACTTCTAGATTTTTATAATCAATAAGATTAGTAATATCTTTTAATCTTGCAAGGCCTACTGATGGAATAGCTATTATTACTTTCTTAGCATTAAGCTTTTTAGCTATTTCATTAATATCAGCTATAGGTCCATATACTTTAACATTGTTGATTATTTGACCTATCTTATCTTTAGAATCATCAACAAAACCAACAATCTTATACCCATATTCGGGTTTATTACCTATTTCATTTAATACCATCGCACCAGCAGATCCAGCACCAACTATTAATGTAGATACTAGATTAGATGGCTTTTCTTTTTGTTTATAATATCTGTTAAAATAAACAGATATACCAAATCTTGATATAACTAAATATGCAAATTCAAGCAATATGATAGTTAGAAATATCGTAGCTCTCATACCAGTATAACTACCTACAACAGGTATAGTTGATATCGCGAGATAGATTGCGTCTATCCCAAGTGATATACCAATCAATTTAGCTAGATTTCTTCTTATCGAATACATCCATAACATATGATATGTCTTAAATAGTGCCGCAATTAATACTTTTGATGCTGATACTATTAATGCTGAAACAATAAATTCAGTATGAATTGCATCAAGTGAATTAGAATCATATTTAATTAAAAAGCCACATATACAAATGCCAAATAATACAACAAAGTCTATAAGCATTAAACCAATTGTATAAATCAATCTTTTGTTAATATGCTTTTTCATAACAATTCCCCAAAATATTATTCTACCGTTACACTCTTAGCTAAATTTCTAGGCTTATCAGGATTAATACCTTTATTTAAACTTGAATAATAAGCAAGTTGTTGCAGTGGTATTATCGCTAAACTTGCCGCAAACATCGGATTAACTTTAGGTATATATAGTTGGTATTTACTAGAACTAGATACATCTATATCATTCCCTGTTAAGGCAACTACACTACCATCTCTTGCTTTAACTTCAACCATATTTGATATAGTCTTCTCAATTAAATTTGGCTGAGTAGCTATAGCGATAGTTACTACTCCTGGTTCAATTAAAGAAATAGTGCCATGCTTTAATTCACCTGCTGCATAAGCGTTTGAATTAATATAAGTTATTTCTTTTAATTTCAAAGAACCTTCCATGCATACTGCATAATCTATTCCTCTGCCTATAAAAAAGACATTAGTTTTATCTGTAAATCTATTAGATAATTTCTGTACCTGCGCTTTATTATCTATTACTTCTTTAACTTTAGCAGGCAATTCTTTTACTTCATTTATAAGTTCATAATATCTATCACGCTCAAGTGCGTATTTAGTTCTAGCTAAAAATAAAGCAAATAAATAAAGTACTACAAGTTGACAGCTATATGCCTTAGTTGTGGCAACAGCTATTTCAGGTCCTGCATAAGTATATAAATTAAAGTCAGCATCTCTTGTGATAGTAGATCCCTTGACATTGCATATCGCAAGTGTCTTGATACCATTATGTTTAGCTTTTAGCATCGCTTCATGTGTATCTTTAGTTTCTCCAGACTGACTTATTACTATCGCAAGTGATTTTGGGTTCATCTTATAATGCCTATATTTAAATTCGCTAGCTAATTCTACTCTTACATTTACATTAGCTAAATCTTCAATTAAATATTCAGCAACTACTCCTGCATGATAAGCACTACCACAAGCAAATATGTAAATTTCTTCTAAAGAATTTAAATATTCTTTTGTAATTCCCATTTCAGGGAATTTTAATGTGCCATCTTTATCAACATAAGCATTTATAGTATTTCTTAGTGCTTTAGGCTGTTCATCTATTTCTTTTTCCATATAATATGAATAATTACCTAAATCAGTTGAATCAGCTTTCCAGTCAATTGTCTCTATTTTCTTAGTTTCAGTGATATCATCACCATTTAAATCAAAGAACCTAATTTCATTCCCTTTGATATAACCGCATTCTAAATCACTTACATAATATACTTTATTAGTGAATTTTAAGATTGCAGGAACATCAGATGCCAAAAATGAAGAATCACTACCTTTGGCTACAATTAATGGACTCCCGTTTTTCGCAAAGAATACCTGATTAGGGTAATCTTTAAACATTAACGCAAGTGCATATGAACCTCTAGTTCTAACCATGGTTCTATTGATGGCATCAATTGGGCCAATCTTATATTTTTTGTAATAATAATCAACAACCTTTATTATTACTTCAGTATCGGTTGCTGAATGAATTTTATAACCTTTATGAATTAATTTATCTTTTAATTCAATAAAGTTTTCTATTATTCCGTTATGTACACCAATAACGTTATAATCATCAGATGCGTGTGGGTGAGCGTTTAATTCATTAGGTACTCCGTGTGTTGCCCATCTTGTATGACCAATACCTGAAGTAGAATGAATTGATTTACCATCATTTGTTTTATCAATTAAATTCTTTAATTTGCCTTCAGCTTTAACAATGATAGGTAAATCTAAATTATTTCTTACTGCAATACCTGCTGAATCATAACCACGATATTCAAGTTTTTGTAATCCATGAAGTAATATTGGCGCAGCTTCTTCTTCGCCAGTATAACCAACTATTCCACACATGATATTTTTCTTCCTTTATTTTTATCAAAATCAAAGATTTGATTTTTTATTTATTATGTTTTTATAAAAAACTTAAAGAATTCTAATATTTTATTTAAAATTTGGCTTAATTTATAGTCAAAATTAAAAATAACAAAATTTTAGTATCGCTTTATAAAGCCAATTTTTAAGATTCATATTTTAGTGTTCATTCATTCTTTTAATGAACTGGACTATAAAACATTAATCCAAGCCATTAAAATAAATTAAGTTTAAACACAAACTTAACTTTAATCATTTTAACTCAAAATTAAAATATAAACTAGTAAAAACTATATAAAAAATCACACATTTTACTAAATTTACACAATTAAATGACCTATTTAATGTACTTATGTAAGATATTGGATTATTTATTATATAAATAAAATAATTTCTCTTTTTTCTTACGCAAAGATATTATACAAAACATTATTAAGAAATACAAATGATTTTTCACAAACTATCTTCTGAAAATGCTTTTATTGAAATA
>CAKZZJ010000151.1 GCA_937885165.1 uncultured Caryophanales bacterium | reverse complement strand
GGCTTATTGCTTGTTGCTGTATCTGATATGGGATTTTTTGGTATAACTAAAGTAATATTTTTTGATTATAACAAAAGAGATGTTTATACATGGGATAATATGTTAAGATCTAAAAATACTATAATAGCCAAAAATTTAATTAACGGCAGTATAAGTGAAGCTAAAACCAAAAATTCACATATTAAATTTATTAATAATTACGATATTAGAGAAGTTATAATAGAAGGTTATAGTAATGATAAAAAGAAAGAAATTTCTTTCAATTTAAGATTAAAAACAATATCCAACCCATCAGTTGTATCAATTCCTTTTGGAAAAAATAGACCACTATATACTGAAAAAGTATTATTTGAAGTAAGTGGTAATTTAAAAGTTGATGATAAAGTTCTTTATTCAAATGATAATACATTTGCGATAATAGATGATCATAAAGGATATTACCCAAGAAAAATGCATTATGACTGGATTACCACTATGGGAAAAATGAAAAATGGTGAAGTCATAGCCTTTAATCTTACCAAAAATCAGTCAGTAGATCCAGATAATTATAATGAAAATTTAATCTGGTTTAGAGGAAAAACATCAATTCTTCCAAAAGTGACATTTGAAAAAGATAAGAATATAAAGAAAATAAAAAAAGGTGAAAATGTTGTAGTACATATTAAGGATGAACATGGTATGGTAGATATAAAATATAGTGTAGAAAAGGCATCTTTAATGGTTGTTCACGCATTAATTATAAAAATAGATTATTATATAACTTTTGGAAAAATAGAAGGATATATAAAGGATGAAAATGATAATAAATATGTATTAGATGGCTTTGAAGCAATAGGTGAAGATAAAAGCATGTTGTTTTAAATACTTAAATATAACTTTTAATTATACTTGTTATAATTATATGCTAATCATAGCATATAGGTAAAATGTTAAAATTAGGCATAACATATGTAAAAGTTATTATTTATTAATGCTTTTTCAAGTGATATAATTATATCAAAGATATAAAATGTTTTCATTTATTTGACTTTTTTATGTTTTAGTGGTATATTTATCACGCATTTGTTTTAAAAAATGAAAGTTACAATTATTTATAATTGTTTTTATATAAAGGGAGGATTACCATGAGTGTTAGTAGTGTCGATGTTGAACTATTTAAAAAGATGGTAATAAATGGAGCTATCAATTTAAGGAATAATCGAGAAGAAGTAGATCAGTTAAACGTATTCCCTGTACCTGATGGAGATACAGGAACAAATATGTCTATGACAATCACATCTGGAGTTAGAGAACTTGAATCTTGTGAATCATCATCTATTATTGATAATGCCAAGGTTTTATCAAGAGGTGCTTTGATGGGTGCCCGTGGTAACTCAGGTGTAATATTATCACAGTTTTTTAGGGGTTTTTTTGTTGGTTTAAAAGAAATACAGCATAACTTCTTAAATGTTGAAGATTTAATTGCCTGTTTTGAAAGTGGTAGAAAAATCGCTTATAAGGCAGTTACTGAACCAGTTGAAGGCACAATCTTAACAGTAATAAGAGAAGCATATGAGGCTGTAAAAGATGAAGCTGAAAACTTTGAAACAGTTGATGAACTTTTTGATAGATATTTAAGAGCCGCATCTAAGGCTTTACTAAATACTCCAAATTTATTACCTGTACTTAAAGAAGCAAAGGTTGTAGATTCAGGTGGTGCCGGTTTCGTTAAAATTATCGAAGGTATGACCCTGGCTGTACATGGAGAAATATTAGAAGCTCAGGAAGCTAAAAAGGTTGAGAAAAGTAAAGAACTTAAATTTAAGAACTTATATGCTATCAATTTAGAATTTGAATTAAAAAAACCATCATATTTTGATGCGAAAGAATTAAAAGCTACATTATCTTTACTATGTGATAGTATTTCTTTAGAAAGAAAAGATAAAAATGTAAAAGTTAAAGTTAATTCAAATAGACCAGGTAGAGTACTAGAAATCGTTCATAAGTTAGGTGAATTTACTAATTTAGAAATTTCAAATAGAAAGATTCAAGCTCAAGCACCAAAAGAAGAATCTAGTTTGGTAAAAGAAGACAAAGAAACTATGGCAACAGCGCCTAAAAAACATTTCGCACTTATTGCTGCCTGCTTCGGTGAAGGTATAATTCAGACATTTAAGGATTTAGGTGTTGATTATGTAATTGAGGGTGGACAAACAATGAATCCATCAACTGAAGCTTTCGTTGAGGCAATAAAAAAAGTCAATGCTGAAAATGTTATAATCATACCTAATAACGGCAATGTAGTTATGGCAGCAAAACAGGCAACAGGATTGGTTAATGGTATTAATGTTGAAGTGTTGATTGCCAAAAACATAGCCCAGGGTTATGCATCATTAATCGGTTTTAATCCTGATGGATCAATGGAAGAAAATCTTGAATCAATGAATGCTCAAATTGAAAATGTAAGATCTGGTGAAATTACATACTCAATTAGGGATACAGAAATTAAAGGCGTAAAAATTCAGTCAGGCGATTATATGGGTATTTCTTGTGGTGAAATTTTAGTTTCAACAAAAGAAAGAACAGATGCCTTAAAAGAATTATTATCAAAAATAATTTCTAAAGATGCTGAGGTTGTAACAATATTCTATGGTGCTGATGTAACACTTGATGAGGCAGCACTTCTTGAAGGTATATGCTTGGAATATAATTCAAATCTAGATGTTGAGATAGTTCCAGGTAAGCAGGATATCTATTCTTACATTATAGCAGTTGAATAAAAAAATTGGTTGGTTAATTCCAACCATTTTTTAAAGGTGAATATGGATTTAAATGATATTAAAGGGTTAGGACCTAAAAAGATTGCTAAACTTAATAATGAAGGAATATATAATATTAAGGATTTAATATTCAAGTTCCCAAAAGAATATCAAATCTATGAAGAAAACATAGATTTGTTTTATGCTGGAGAAATGGTATTAATAAAAGGAATTATTACATCAAGGCCCACTTTAATAAGGATAAAAGGTAAGACATTTGTAACAATTATTTATCTTAATTATATGAATAATAAGATAAAATGTTGTTATTACTCAAATGATTTTTTGAAGTATAAAATCAAAGGGAAGGAACATATAACATTTTATGGGCATTATGTTAAAGCTAAATCTGAATTTATAATATCCAAAATATTTTTTGAAGAGGTTGGCTTTCTTATTGAACCCATATATAAATTTAAAGGATTAACTGACAAACAAATTAGTTTATTATTACAAGATATTTATAAAAACAATATCAATATAAGTGAAAGTTTACCTGATGATATAATAAAAAAATACCATCTTCTTGGAATAAAAGAATTTTTATATAAAAATCATTTTCCTTCATCAAGAGTTGATGTAAAGGAAGTATTAAGAAGAAGGAAATATGAAGAATTTTTTTGGTATTTGATGAGGCTTGAAGCTTTAAAAGATAACAGAATAAATGATGTTAAAGAAAAAAGACAAATTAATACAAAATTAATAAAAAGTTTTTTAAATGATATTCCTTTTAAATTAACATCTGATCAGTTAAATGCATTATCAGATATAAAAAAGGATGTCTTGGGAAAAAATGTAATGAATAGATTGCTTCAGGGTGATGTTGGTTCAGGTAAAAGCATAGTTGCCTTAATTTTCGCACTGATGATTATTTCTGCAGGATACCAAGTAGCGATGATGCTTCCAAGTGAATTGCTTGCTAATCAGCAATATAATGAAGCACAAAAATATTTTAATAAATATCATATAAGTGTTGAATTATTGACATCAAAAATAAAACAGAAAGATAAAGCTGATATCTTAGATAGATTACTTCAGGGAAGAATAGATTTAATTATAGGTACACACTCATTAATTGAAGAGGGCGTATTATTTAAAAAATTAGGTGGGGTAATTATTGATGAACAACACAGGTTTGGTGTTGAACAAAGGAAGAAACTCATTTCAAAATTTAGAGGTGTAGATGCTTTATATGCATCAGCTACCCCGATACCAAGAAGTCTTGGGTTAAGTTATTTTGGTGATCTTTCAATTTCATCAATTATGAAAAAACCTGAAGGAAGAAAAATAATTGAAACAAAGATTATATCTTATGATAGACTGAATACGCTTTTTGTAAAAATAAAACATGAAATAAAAAATCATCATCAAATATATGTAGTTGTTCCAGCAATAGAAAATGATGAAAAATTAATGGATTTAAAAAAAGCAAATGATATATTTAAAAATATTATTCCAGAAGCCAAAATCGGATTATTACATGGTAAATTAAATCCAAAAACAAAAAATGGAATAATGGATGAATTTATAAATGGTAAGGTAGACATCCTTATTTCTACTACTGTAATTGAGGTTGGGATAAATGTTGTAAATGCTACAACTATGATTATAATGGATGCCGAAAGATTTGGTTTAGCTGAATTACATCAGATTAGGGGAAGAGTAGGAAGAGGAGATAATAATTCTTACTGTTTTCTTGTTACAAATGATGTAAAAAATGCACGCTTACACGTCATAGAAGAATCTAATGATGGCTTTGAAATATCTGAAAATGACTTTAAATTAAGAGGACCTGGAGATTATTTAGGAGATGTTCAAAGTGGGCTTGCAGAACTAAATTATTCATCATTTAAGGAAGATTTTAATATATTTAATGTTGCTAAAGATGATGCTAAAAAATATTTTGTTTTATTTAAAGAAAGAAAACTTCAAAGTAAAATATTTGATGAAATATATCTAGACGAGAAAAAACATAGAGGCAAATTAAGCTAAAAATTGAAACAAAGTATTTAATATGTTAAAATACTATGTATTAGGGAGGATTAATATTTATGATTAGAATAGGAATAGATGCCAATGGCGGAGATAGAGGAGTAGAAACTACAGTTCCTGCCGCAATGGAAGCAGTTAAAGAAGATAAAGATATTGAAATTGTATTGTTTGGTGATGAAAATAAAATCAAACCACTTTTAACAAATAGCGAAAGAATTAAAGTAGTACATACAGAAAAGACTATGCCGATGGGTGAAGAAAATCCGATGATTTACATCAGAAAAAATCCTGATGCTTCATTATGTATGGCTATGGCTGCAGCTAAAAATGGTGAAGTTGATGCGGTAGTAACATCAGGTCCTACTCAGGGTGTTGTTATGGCTGCACATATGATAGTAAGAAAATTAAAAGAAATCGATAGAGTTGCACTTTGTCCGATAATTCCTAACTATGATGGAAACATTAGATTGATACTTGATGTTGGTGCGAATGTTGAATTAAAAAAAGAGCATTTCGGTGAATTTGCTATATTCGCAACTGTTGCAGCAAAAGAAGTATTTCATATGAATAATCCTAAAGTGGGTTATTTGAATATCGGATCTGAACCTGGCAAAGGACGTGCTCTTGATAAAGAAGCTTATGAATATCTAAGTGAACTTGAAGGAATTAATTTTTATGGCAATATCGAAGGTGATCAGGTAATAGATGCCCCTGTTGATATCATACTTTGTGAAGGCTATGGCGGTAATATTTGTATCAAGACCCTAGAAGGTACTGCCAAATGTATGGGTAGAATGCTAAAAGAAGAAATTAAGGCTTCATTAGGCGGTAAGATTGGTTATTTATTTATGCGTAAGAATATGAAAAGATTCCAGTCAAGAATGGATGCTAAAAAGGTAGGCGGTGCTATGATATTTGGTATCAATAAGCCAGTAGTAAAAGCCCATGGGAATTCAACAGCTGAAATATTCGTTGGCGCAATTAAACAGGTAAAGACGATGGCTGAATCTGATTTAATCAACAAGGTAGTAGCTAAATTACCTAAAAAGGCAACAGAAAATGAATGATTTATTTAATGAATTAGAAGAAAAAATACAATATAAATTTAAAAACAGAAATTTACTTAAAATAGCATTAACTCATTCTTCTTATGCTAATGAACACAATTTAGAAAATAATGAAAGAATGGAATTTTTAGGAGATGCTGTATTAGAATTATCTGTAAGTAAATATTTATATAATAATGATAAACATGATGAAGGAATATTAACTAAAACAAGAGCGAAACTAGTGTGTGAACAGGCCTTAAATATTTATGCATCAAAATTTGATTTTGCTAAATATATATTTTTAGGGCATGGCGAAGAAGCAACCGGTGGTAGAACCCGCAAGGCAATAATTGCTGATGCACTTGAGGCACTATTAGGTGCGATATTTTTGGATTCAGATTTTAATACTGTTTGTAATATCGTTTATGAATTATTTATACCTTATATAGATTTGGCTTTGGAAAATAAGGATTACAAATCTATCTTACAGGAAAAGCTTCAAAGCGAAAAAAGAAATATAAGATATGAGATAGTAAGTGAAGAAGGAATGCCTAACGATAAAACATTTGAAGCTGTAGTTTATATGGATGATATTATTATGGGAAGAGGCATTGGTAAATCTAAGAAGGAAGCAGAAATGGCTTCAGCTAAAAATGCATTGGAAAAGGAGGCAAGATAATGCTTAAAAATCTTTATAAGATGGGCTGTTTTGATTATGATAAATTCATATTAAAAAACCTTAAAAAATTATCTTTATCTCCTGATGAAGCTGTTGTTTTAATTGAACTTTTAAGTGAAACAAAAGTATCTGATAGTTTTTCTATATCACAGATGGAAAAGATTATTTTACTTAAAAGAGAAGAAATAGAAAATATTTTGGCATCATTGCTTGAAAGAGGATTTTATAAAATATATCTGACAAAAAAAGATGGCCTTGATGTTGAAAATGTGTCCTTTGATGGTTTCTTCTTAAAAGCTAGCAGTATCTTATCTTATTCAGATGAAAATAAAGGTGATGAATTACTTAAAGTCAATGAATATTTAGAAGAAATATTAAATAGGCTATTATCATCAAATGAACTTGATATTATAAAAAGTCTAGTAGAAGATGATTATTATACTTTAGATAATTTTAAAGATAGTGTAAAAAGATTATCTAAAAGGAAAAATATCACTTTTAAATTAATTGTTTCTTATTTAAATAATAATATTGAAGATAAAAAAGAAACGCCAGAATTTGTTTTAGAATTCCTTGATAAATTAAAAAATCATGAATAAAAAAACATCAGACGAAATAATTGCTATACTAAAAAATATTATTGTAAATCCAAAACCTGAATTAGATTTTAATAATATCTATGAACTTAGTATAGCAGTTATTTTATCAGCTCAGACTACAGATAAAAAAGTAAATATCATCACTAAGAATTTATTTAAAAAATATCCTGATTTCAAGGATTTAAAAGATGCAAAAATTGATGATGTTATTAAAATTATTAAACCATTAGGTCTAGCAAATAATAAAGCAAAAAATATAATTAATCTTTCAAAAATTATAACAGAAGAATATAATGGTATTATGCCTGGTAATTTTGATATTTTGGTGACTTTACCAGGGATTGGCAGAAAAACAGCATCAGTAATTTTAGCATTAGGTTTTAATATTCCTGCGATGCCAGTTGATACACACCTTTATAGAATGGCTTTAAGGTTAGGTTATATAGATAGTGGTGATGTAATTAAAGCAGAAGAAGCATATAAAAAATATATCGATAAAGATGAATGGATTTTAGCTCATCACTTATTTTTGCTTTTTGGTAGATATTACTGTAAAGCAGCAAACCCAAAATGTAGCAATTGTGAACTAAAAAAATATTGTAGATATATAAAAAAAATAAAGCATATTAATACAAAATAGGTCGGTACTATTACCGGCCCTTCTGGAAAAGAAACTTATTACAATCTTCCAATGGGAGGTGTGGTAAGTATTATGAGAGGTCAAGGTTTTAGTGAAGAAGATTACCCATATTGGGAACGGAGCGACGGCTGCAAAATGTTAGGTAACTACATTATGGTAGCAGCCGATTTAAGCATTAGGCCCAGAGGAACGATTCTAGATTGTTCCCTGGGAAAAGCAATAGTCTGCGATACGGGTGAGTTTATATACTCTAATCCGTACCAGATTGACATTGCTGTAACTTGGTAAATGTCCCAAAGGAGCGCTGGAAACTTCAGCGCTCTT